>NZ_CAUVXL010000129.1:2554-21988 GCF_963555915.1 Protofrankia sp. Cas4 | reverse complement strand
AATACACCGCACATGTCAGAAGATTCTTCCAACGCAACTTGCGTTAAACCGAGTCGACCCACACCGACACACCGTTGTCACCCGGCTGTCATCCAGCTGCCTCACATACCGGCGGCGCGGGCTCATCAGCCCCCACGCCGGCCGTGCCATCGGGTGCGGGCAGCGGCGGCGGCGTGCCACCGAATGCGGGGCACCGTGCCTTGTGGTCACACCAGTCGCACAGCTTGCTCGGGGTCGCCCGCCAGTCACCCGTGCGATGGGCCCGGTTGATCGCGGACCACAGCGCGTCGATCTTCCGTTCGGTCGCCCGCAGATCCGCCTCATCGGGTACGACCCGTAGCCAGCTGCGATCCCCGAGGTAGTAGAGCCGCAGTTCACGAGGGACCACGCCGCGGATCCGCCAGACCAGGTAGGCGTAGAACTTCATCTGGAACAGCGCCGAGCCTTCGAACGCCGGTCCCGGAGCGCGCCCGGTCTTGTAGTCGACGACCCGCAGCGCCACGCCGTCGGGAGTCCTCGCCTCGTCGAGACGGTCGATGTACCCGCGAAGGCGTACCCCGGATGCGAGCACGTGCTCGACGTAGAGCTCCCGGGCGGCCGGTGCGAGACGCGCCGGATCCTCCAGGCTGAAGTACCCGGCGAGCAGCACCCGGGCCGAATCCATCCATGCCGCCCGCTCGGTGTCGTCCGCGAACAACCCGCTGAGTTCCGGTTCCCGGGCGAGCAGATCGCGCCAGGCCGGTTCCAGCAGCGCTTCGGCCGCGGCCGGCGTGCGCTCGGGAGGCGGATGGTCGAACAGCCGTTCCAGCACCGAGTGGACGACCGTTCCGCGCACCATGGCTGAACTCGGCGGTTCGGGCAGCCGGTCCACCACCCGGAACCGGTAGCGCAGCGGACAGCTCATGAAGTCGCCCGCCCGCGACGGCGAAAGCGAGCCGACGATGCGAATCTCGCCCGCCGGAGACGGAGCCTGCCCAGCGGACGCGGCCTGCCCAGCGGATGTGTCGGCACCTACCACGGATGGCTCCATGGCTTGGGACCATAGGCGGCCGCTCCGACAATCCGGCCACAGCCTTGGAGCTCGGGGTCCCCGGATCGCGGCGGAGCCCCCACCCGACGCCAACCCGATCGAGCGCGATCGCCGGAGCCGCTATCCGGGGGAAGCCGTAGCATCGCAGACATGGCCGATCAGCCTGACCAGGTCCACCGTGAGCGCCCTCCCGTTGCGGGCAGCGGCGGTGAGCAGCCTCGTCGCGCGCCCGGCTTGCTGATCGGGCGGGTCCGCGGCGTGCCGGTATACCTGTCTCCGCTGGCGCTCGTGTTCGCCGTCATCATCTGCTGGCTGTTGATCGGCCCCAATCGCGACCGCCTGCCCGATGTCGCCGACGATCGCCTGTACCTGTTGGCCGCCATCACCGCGGCCGGATTCGTGGCATCCCTGGTCGTCCACGAGCTTGGCCATTGCCTCGTCGCGCTCGGGTTCGGCCTCGGGGTACGGGCGGTGACCGTGCACGGATTCGCCGGGTTCACCGAGATCTCACCCGAACCGCAGACACCCGTGCGCGAATTCCTGGTGGCAGGCGCGGGCCCGGCCATGAACGGCCTGCTCGCGGCCGTGGGCTTCGCCGTGCTGACGGTGGTGGACAGCGGCACGCAGCCCGGTGTCGTGATCCTCGACCTCACCGTGACCAACGTTGCGTTCTGCGTGTTGAATCTCGCGCCCGGGCTGCCCCTGGACGGAGGCCGGCTGGTCGTGGCCGCGGTCTGGGGCGTCACCAAGAACAAGCTCCGGGGCATCCAGGTCGGCGCCTACGGCGGTTTCGTGGTCGCCGGCCTGCTGGCGCTGTGGAGCCTGGTCGCTCCTGGCAGTGACTTCGGCGGTGTCTACCTGCTCGGCATCAGCGCGTTCATCGGTATCGGGGCATATCAACTGTTGCGCCAGGCACAGCTCCGGATGCGCCTGCCAGGGGTGTCCGCCGGTCGGCTCGCGCGCCGCACGCTACCGGTGGAGGCTGCCGTGCCGCTCGCGGCGGCGCTGGCGCAGGCGCGCGAGCTCGGGGCCAGCGCGGTGGCCGTCGTCGACTCCGCCGGGACACCCGTGAAGGTCATGAACGGCTCGGCCGTGGACGCCCTACCCGAACACCGCCGGCCGTGGATGACCGTGGATGAGGTCAGCCGTACGCTCGAACCCGGCATGGTGCTGGCCGCCGAACTGGAAGGCGAAGATCTGTTGGCAGCCGTGCGCAGCACACCCGCGTCCGAGTACCTGGTGACGCAGGACGGACGCCCCGTCGGCGTCCTCGCCATGGTCGACCTGGTCGCCCGCATCGACCCGGCGAGCGCAGCCAGATCGGCGGCCGGAAAGTGAACCGGCCGCCGACCGGCGCGGCACACCGTCGCGGCGAATTCACCAAGGGTGATCGTGTCCAGCTGACCGACCCCAAGGGGCGACGCCACACCGTCCTGCTGGAGCCGGGCCGCCAGTTCCACACCCACGCCGGTGCGATCGAGCACGACGACCTGATCGGCCGCGAGGAGGGCGTGGTCGTGACAAGCACGGGTGGAACACCGTATCTGGCGCTGCGCCCGTTGCTGAGCGACTTCGTCCTGTCGATGCCACGCGGCGCGGCCGTGGTCTATCCCAAGGACGCCGCGCAGATCGTGGCCTATGCCGACCTCTTTCCCGGCGCGCGGGTGCTGGAGGCCGGCGTGGGTTCGGGAGCACTGTCATGCTCGTTGCTGCGGGCTGTCGGCGACACCGGACACCTCGTCTCCTACGAACGGCGGCCCGATTTCGCCGCGATCGCCCAGAAGAACATCGAGACCTTCTTCGGTGGGCCGCATCCCGCCCACACACTGCGGGTGGGCGACCTGGCCGAGGCGGCCGAACGGGACATGGACCGGGTGGTGCTGGACATGCTGGCCCCGTGGGACGTGCTGGACGCGGTGAGCGCCGCGCTGGTGCCCGGCGGGGTCGTCTGCGCCTACGTGGCCACCACCACCCAGCTCGGGCGGGTGGTCGAGGCGCTGCGCGAGTACGGGACGTTCGCCGAACCGGTCGCGTGGGAGTCGATGATGCGCACCTGGCATGTGGACGGCCTGGCCGTACGCCCGGATCATCGGATGGTCGGTCACACCGGTTTCCTGGTGACGGCCCGGCGGCTCGCGGACGGGGTCACCCCGCCGCCACGGCGGCGCCGACCCGCCAAGGGTGCCCGGCCCGAACCGGGCGAGCAGGCGTCCCCGCCGCCCGATTCCGTCGATGTCGCGTCCGTCGATGTCATGCTGTCGGATTCCTGACACGGGACGCACGAGCCGCAGCAGACCTCAGACGCCCGGTCCGGCCTCAAGGGTGCCATCGGGGCGCTGCACGTAGATGCAGGTGCCCGGGCAGTCGTCCGCGGCCGCGACGACGTCGTCAACGAGCGGCAGCGGCACCGGCACCGATTCGCCGGTCTTCGTGCGCAGTTGCCCGTCCGGCCCCTTCACGTAGGCCAGACCGTCAACATCGAACTCGAAGACGGCCGGGGCAAGCTGAACACAGAGCCCGTCCCCGGTACAGGCGTCCTGGTCGATGCGTACCCGCAACGTCGACGCCATCGCTGCTTCGGTGAGATTCGTGGGCGTTGCCACAGAGCTCCGATCTTCTGTCACCATGGCACCGTAACTCGCTGTTTACGGCAAAGCAGGCTCGTAGTCGTCAGACAGGCGTGCCAGCGGCGGTCACAACGGTAGTGTTGGGTGCGTCCCGGTCAGCACGGGGGAGGTGGAGGCGCGGTGTCCGGTCCCCGTTCGGGCTCTGGCTCCGGTGGGAGCTCGGGTCGTCCAGGTGATGGAGATTCACGAGCGTCGGCATACGAGAAGGAAGTGCACGAGCTCACAACTCAGGTCGCCTTCCTCGAGGAGGAGGTGGCCATGTTGCGACGGAGACTCAACGAATCCCCGCGGCAGGTCCGTGCCCTCGAGGAACGATTGGCTGAGACACAGGCGGATCTCGCCGGTGTCAGCGGGCAGAACGACAAGCTCGTGGCCACGCTACGCGAAGCTCGCGATCAGATCATCGCGCTGAAGGAGGAGGTTGACCGACTCGCCCAGCCACCCAGCGGCTATGGGATCTTCATCGGGTCGTACGACGACAGCACCGTCGACGTGTTCACCCAGGGCCGCAAGCTGCGGGTCACGGTGTCGCCGAACGTCAGTGTCGCCGAACTGAGTCCCGGGCAGGAGGTCATGCTCAACGAGGCGCTCAACGTCGTCGACGCACGTGCGTTCGAACGCCACGGTGACATCGTCCTGCTCAAGGAGATCCTGGAAAGCGGCGACCGAGCCCTGGTCATCGGCCACACCGACGAGGAGCGCGTGGTCATGCTCGCCCAGCCCCTGCTGGACGGGCGACTGCGGGCCGGTGACTCACTGCTGGTCGAGACCCGGTCCGGGTACGCCTTCGAGCGCATCCCCAAGTCCGAGGTAGAGGAGTTGGTGCTCGAAGAGGTCCCGGATATCGGCTACGAACAGATCGGTGGCCTCAAGGGTCAGATCGAGTCGATCCGCGATGCCGTCGAACTGCCGTTCCTCTACAAGGACCTCTTCCTCGAACACAAGTTGAAGCCGCCGAAGGGTGTCCTGCTCTACGGCCCGCCCGGGTGCGGCAAGACACTCATCGCCAAGGCGGTGGCCAACTCGCTCGCGAAGAAGGTCGAGGCCCTGACCGGCCAGGGCAGCGGACGGGCCTTCTTCCTGAACATCAAGGGTCCGGAGCTGCTGAACAAGTACGTCGGCGAGACCGAACGGCAGATCCGGTTGGTGTTCCAGCGGGCGCGTGAGAAGGCGTCCGAGGGCATGCCTGTGATCGTGTTCTTCGACGAGATGGACTCGATCTTCCGGACCCGCGGGTCCGGGGTGTCCTCAGATGTCGAGAACACGATCGTCCCACAGCTGCTCAGCGAGATCGACGGCGTCGAACAGCTGGAAAACGTGATCGTGATCGGCGCGTCCAACCGCGAGGACATGATCGACCCGGCGATCCTGCGGCCGGGACGACTGGACGTGAAGATCAAGGTTGAACGTCCCGACGCCGAAGCGGCCAAGGACATCTTCGCCAAGTACGTGACGCCGGACCTCCCCTTGCATCCGGAGGATCTCGCTGAACACGGCAGCAGCCGGGAGGCGACCTGCCAGGGCATGATCCAGCGGGTTGTCGAGCGGATGTACGCCGAGACGGAGGAGAACCGCTTCCTCGAGGTCACCTACGCCAACGGCGACAAGGAAGTCCTGTACTTCAAGGACTTCAACTCCGGTGCGATGATCGAGAATATCGTCGCCCGGGCCAAGAAGATGGCGGTCAAGCAACTCATCGAGGGAGGCGTCAAGGGACTGCGCATGCAGCACCTGCTCAACGCCTGCATCGACGAGTTCAAGGAGAACGAGGACCTGCCCAACACGACCAACCCGGACGACTGGGCACGCATCTCGGGCAAGAAGGGCGAGCGGATCGTCTACATCCGCACGCTCATCACCGGCACCAAGGGCACCGAGGCGGGCCGATCCATCGACACGATCGCCAACACGGGCCAGTACCTGTAATCGATCTTTGCCGTGGAAGTCCGGGCGTTGGCGCGCCCGGGCTGTGCGCCGACGGCGGGGAGGGCGGGGGATGTCCCTGCACCCTCCCCGCCGTCGGCGTTCCCGCGCCCCCCCGATCGCCACTGCGGGTCCCGGGATCTCCGCTGCCGGGCCTTGATGCTGCCGGGCATCGATCCGATCAAAGATCCATCGGGCCGGCCCTAGGGCCCGGACCAGCACAGTTGGCAGTTCGTAGGGTGTTGGAAGCGCACTACTCGGCCTGCTTTCGCAGGATCCGCCGGGCTGCCGTGGGGCGTCACCCATCGGGTCCAGGTCTCGGCGCGGGCTCAAAGCACCTACGCTGAGGGTGTGAGCGTTCGCCGGATCATGGGAGCCGAGACCGAGTACGGCGTGTCGGTGCCCGGTCAGCCAACCACCAACCAGATGCTTGCCTCGTCGTTGGTGGTCAACTCCTACGCCAACCGACAGGCAACCGGCGGCAGCCGGGCTCGGTGGGACTTCGAAGAGGAGTCACCGCTGCGCGACGCGCGTGGCTTCGAGCTTCCTCGCGAGCCCGTGGCCGATCCATCAGCACCCGCCAACGAGGACGACCTGGGGCTTGCCAACGTCATCCTCACCAACGGTGCGCGCCTCTACGTCGACCACGCCCACCCCGAGTACTCCACGCCCGAGGTGACCAACCCTCGCGACGCGGTGCTGTGGGACAAGGCCGGCGAACGGGTGATGGCCGAGGCGGCACGACGGGCGCTGTCGGTGCCGGGCACGATGCCCGTACACCTGTACAAGAACAACACGGACAACAAGGGCGTCTCCTACGGCTGCCACGAGAACTACCTCATGGCCCGCTCCACGCCGTTCGGCAACATCGTCCGCCATCTCATCCCGTTCTTCGTCTCCAGACAGGTCGTGTGCGGCGCCGGGCGGGTCGGCATCGGGGTGGACGGCCGCCAGGCCGGTTTCCAGCTCAGCCAGCGGGCCGACTTCTTCGAGGTCGAGGTCGGGTTGGAGACAACCCTCAAGCGCCCGATCATCAACACCCGGGACGAGCCGCACGCGGATCCGGAGAAGTACCGCCGCCTCCACGTGATCATCGGCGACGCGAACATGAGCGAGATCTCGACCTATCTCAAGATCGGGACCACCTCTCTCGTCCTCGCGATGATCGAGGACTCCTGGCTCGACGTCGACCTGACCGTCGACAATCCCGTGACCGGCCTGCGTGCGGTCTCCCACGACCCGTCCCTGCGCCACCTGCTGACGCTCGGGGACGGCCGGAAGATGACCGCCGTCCAGCTGCAGATGGAGTATCTGGAGCAGGCCCGCAAGTACGTCGAGGACCGCTTCGGCACCGATCTGGACGCCCAGACCGCGGATGTGCTGGCGCGCTGGGAGTCGGTCCTGGTGCGCCTTGAGGATGACCCGATGAACTGCTCCCGGGAGCTGGACTGGGTCGCCAAGCTCGCCATCCTGGAGGGCTACCGAGCCCGTGACGGCATCGGTTGGGACGCTCCCCGTCTCCAGCTGGTCGACCTGCAGTACTCCGACGTACGGCCCGACAAGGGCCTCTACAACCGCTTGGCGGCCCGCGGGCGGGTCGACGTGCTGCTCGACGAGGCCGAGATCGTCCGCGCCATGACCGAGCCCCCGCACGACACCCGGGCGTTCTTCCGCGGCCGGTGCCTGGCGCTGTACCCCCAGCAGGTCGCCGCCGCGTCGTGGGACTCGGTCATCTTCGATGTCGGGCGTGACTCCCTGCAACGGGTACCCACCTTGGAGCCACTGCGGGGAACCCGGGCGCATGTCGGTGAGCTGCTGGCGCGCTGCCCGACCGCCTTGGACCTCGTGGACGCGCTCGCCAAGGGCTAGGGCCTTCTAGGGCCTTCTAGGGCCGGTTCGAGGGCCGGTCCGGCGGATCTTCGATCGCATCACCCCCCACGCCCCGCGGCGGACACCGCTCGCCGCAACCCTCGGCCGGGGGGGATTGCGCTGGTGCGGGGGCGCGGGCGGTGACCATGGGCGTGTTGCGCCGTGGGCGGACGTCGCGACGGGCGGCCCGGATCGTGATGAAGTGGGGCTCTCACGCGGCCCCGCACTCTCGCCACCGCTTACCGCCACCGCCATGGTGCGGTCGGCGGCGGCGGTAAGCGGTTCAGGATGTCGGAGCCCGGGGATAGTGTCGCTCCATCACGATCGAAGGAGGGTCTCATGGCTACCAAGGACACTGGCGGGGGTCAGCAGCGCTCGGGACGTCGGACGGACCAGACCGACGAGGTCGAGGTCGAGGTCGAGGAGTCCAGCGCCAGCGACCTCAAGGAACGGCACGAGAAGCTGTCCGAGGACGTCGATTCCCTGCTCGACGAGATCGACGACGTACTCGAGGAGAACGCCGAGGAGTTCGTGAAGGGCTACGTACAAAAAGGGGGGGAGTAGGCAGCTCTTCTTGAATGATCGGTAACCTCACCGACGACCAGCAGGTAGGCCGAAGGCATATGCGATCATGGTTCTTCGCGCGCGCCCGGAGGCCCCAGACAGCCTCGTGCTGGCCCGAACAATCGACTATCTGAAGGGGGATTTGTGGCTGATCCAGCGGGAGCCGCGGGGCGTCTACCGTCTGTGTTCATGACACCGGGAACGTCGTCGTTCACCGAGTTCCTGGCCACGGCCGCACCCAATCTGCTACCGGGCGCGCGCGAGCGGCTGCCGGTCGCAGTCACCGAGGTGACCCACGGCACGACGATCGTGGCGGTGGCGTTTCCCGGCGGCGTGATCATGGCCGGTGACCGCCGCGCGACCATGGGGAACGTGATCGCACAACGCGACGTCGAGAAGGTGTTCCACGCCGACGAGTACTCCTGCGTCGGGTACGCGGGCACGGCCGGGATCGGCGCGGACCTCATCCGCCTGTACCAGGTCGAGCTCGAGCACTACGAGAAGATCGAGGGTTCCACTCTCAGCCTGGATGCCAAGGCCAACCGCCTGTCATTCATGATCAAAAATAATCTCGGCATGGCTCTGCAGGGGCTCGCGGTCGTCCCGCTGTATGCCGGCTACGACCTCGACGCCGGCAAGGGACGGATCTTCTCCTACGACATCACCGGTTCCAGGGCCGAGGACAGTTCCTTCCAGGCGATCGGTTCCGGCTCGGTCTTCGCCCGCGGTGCGCTCAAGAAACTCGTCCGGGCCGACCTGACCCCGGAGGCGGCCGTGCGGGTGTGCATCGAGGCGCTCTACGACGCCGCCGACGACGACTCCGCGACCGGCGGCCCCGACCTCATCCGCCGGCTCTACCCGGTGGTCGCCTCGGTGACCGCAGACGGCTTCCGCCGCTTCCCCGACGACGAGGTGGGCGCTGTCGTCGAGGCCGTCGTCGCCGACCGCATGACGAACCCGGGAGGCTGACATGACCATGCCCTTCGGCTATGCCAGCCCGGAACAACTGGTCCGGGACAAGTCCGAGTACGCCCGTAAGGGCATCGCCCGCGGCCGTAGTGTCGTGGTGCTGACCTATACCGACGGCATCCTGTTCGTGGCCGAGAATCCCTCGTCGACCCTCCACAAGATCAGTGAGATCTACGATCGGATCGCGTTCGCCGCGGTCGGCAAGTACAACGAGTTCGAGAACCTGCGGACCGCGGGTGTGCGCATGATGGACGTCCGCGGCTACATGTACGACCGTCGCGACGTGACCGGGCGGGCGCTGGCCAACTGGTACGCCCAGACACTGGGCACCTTGTTCACCGACAGCATCAAACCGTACGAGGTGGAGATCGTCGTCGCGGAGGTCGGCGCGGCGGCCGGGAACGATCAGATCTACCGGCTCACCTACGACGGGTCAATCGCGGACGAACGTGGGTTCGTGGCCATCGGCGGGCAGTCCGAACAAGTCAATGCCTCGCTGAAGGAACACCACACCGACGGGCAGCCGCTCGCCACCGCACTGCGGGTGGCCGCGAATGCGCTGCGAGCCGGCACGCCCGCGGGTGGTAACGGCGACCGCACCCTGTCGTCGGCGAACCTTGAGGTGGCCATGCTCGACCGCACCCGCAACCGCCGGCTGTTCAAGCGCATCTCCGGCGCGCAACTCGACGTCCTGCTCGCCGAAACCGCAGACGAGAACGAGGACAACCAGGACGACCAGTAGGGACACTCATCTGAGGCGTGCCGCAGTCCTGTCATCCGACCCCGGCGGGGCTGCGGCGAAGCCAATCCAGTGTCCTGTTCCAAGCGTCCTGCGCCGCCTCGGGTCGGTGGACCGCAGCCCGGTCGTGGCTGTGGAAGGCGTGCCCGGCGCCGGGGTAGCTGATCAGCATGGTCGGTACCGCCGCCGTCGTGGCCGCCGCCCGCAATGCCTCGATCTCCGCCTGGCTGATCAGCGCGTCGTCCACGCCGTAGAGGCCGAGCCAGGGCGTACGCAACGAGGGTGCGATGTCCAGCAATGGTGCGACGCCGTCCCAGTACGGCGTACTCACGCCGCCGCCGTAGAACGAAACGGCCGCGCCCATGGCGTGCCGGGTCGCGGTCAACAGCGCCACCGTCCCACCCATGCAGAAGCCGATCACTGCTGTCCGCTCGGGGCCGAAGCCGTTGTCCGCGAGGTGGGCCAGGCATGCGTCGGTGTCCGCCATGATGCCCGGACCGGTCAGGGTGCCCATCTGCGTGCCCGCGCTGGGCCAACCACCGGTCGGGTCGACCTCGGCGATGCCGTCCCGGTGGTAGAGATGCGGCGCGACGGCGAGCCAGCCGGCCTGCGCCAGCAATTCGCAGACCGAGGTGAGGTAAGGCGTGATGCCCCGGGCGTCGTGAACCACGATGACGCCGCCGTCCGGCGGGTCGTCCGCGGCCGGCGCGACCACGGTCGCCGTAGCGACGCCACCCACCGTCGTCACGGTCCGCAACTGGCCGGTGTTCGGCTGGTTGGTGTCCAACTGGTTGGTCTCCAACGTCATGGCCGCCATCCTGCCCGCGGCCGGCCCATTCGAACATACCGCCGCCACCGCGACGAACGTGCCGGTGCGGGCGTCCGGCCACACCGTGGCGCGCACGAAGCATAGGGTCGTCGGTGTGGATCGCCGCATCTTCGGCCTTGAGAACGAGTACGGCGTCACCTGTGTCTTTCGTGGGCAGCGCAGGCTGTCACCGGACGAGGTGGCGCGGTACCTGTTCCGACGTGTCGTGTCCTGGGGTCGCAGCAGCAACGTCTTCCTGAAGAACGGCGCCCGGCTCTATCTCGACGTCGGCAGCCATCCCGAGTACGCCACCCCCGAGTGCGACTCCGTTCCCGATCTCGTCACCCATGACAAGGCCGGCGAGCGCATCCTGGAGGGGCTGCTGGTCGAGGCGGAACGACGACTGCGCGAGGAGGGCATCGCCGGGGACATCCACCTGTTCAAGAACAACACCGACTCCGCCGGGAACAGCTACGGTTGCCATGAGAACTACCTCGTGGGCCGACACGGCGAGTTCAGCCGGCTCGCGGACGTCCTGGTGCCGTTCCTGGTGAGCAGGCAGGTCCTGTGCGGGGCGGGCAAGGTGCTCCAGACCCCCCGCGGCGCGGTCTACTGCGTCTCACAGCGCGCGGAACACATCTGGGAGTCGGTGTCGTCGGCGACGACCAGATCCCGTCCGATCATCAACACCCGGGACGAACCGCACGCGGACGCCGAACGGTTCCGGCGCCTACACGTGATCGTCGGCGACTCCAACATGAGCGAGACCACCACCCTGCTCAAGATCGGCTCGACCGACCTCGTCCTGCGCATGATCGAGGCGGGCGTGGTGCTGCGGGACATGTCCCTGGAAAACCCGATCCGGGCGATCCGGGAGGTCAGCCACGACATGACCTGCCAGCGCAAGATCAAACTGGCCAACGGTCGTGAAGCCAGCGCTCTGGAGATCCAGCGTGAGTACTTCGGCAAGGCGGTCGAGTTCGTCGAGCGCCGCGGCGGGGACGCGGTCGCCAAACGTGTTCTGGACCTGTGGGGCCGGACACTTCTCGCGATCGAGACCGACGACCTGGAGCTGGTCGCCCGCGAGATCGACTGGGTGACGAAGTACGTGCTGATCGACCGGTTCCGTCATCGGCACGGTCTGTCCCTGGCCTCGCCACGGATCGCCGAGTTGGACCTGAAATACCACGACATCCATCGCCAGCGCGGCCTGTACTACCGGATGGAGCGGGCCGGGCTGGTGGAGCGGGTCAGTCGTGACCTTGACATTTTCGAGGCGAAGTCCATCCCGCCGCAGACCACCCGGGCGCGGCTGCGTGGTGAGTTCATCAAGCGGGCTCAGGAAAAACGGCGTGACTTCACGGTCGACTGGGTGCATCTCAAACTCAACGACCAGGCTCAGCGCACGGTGCTGTGCAAGGATCCCTTCCGTTCCGTCGACGACCGAGTCGACAAGCTCATCGCCAGTATGTGAGGACCACCTACCTGTGACCGACCTTCGCCGCCCCACCCGGGGCGTCTGTCTCTCCACTGCGCAGGCCGCCGGCCGCGCGAGAAAAGCGATCATCGCGCCGGCCGCGGCCAGATGCCTGTCCGCTGCGCTCTCAGCGGTCCTGCTGGCCGCCGCACTCGCCGCCTGCAGCACGTCGACCGCGCCGGACGGGACCAAAGCCGCGCCCGTACGGGTGGCGGACACCCTCAGCGCCGGCCTGCCCGCGGTCACCGGCGCGACCGATCTCAAGGCCAAGCCGACGATCGCGGCTGGCTCCGGCACGCCTGCGGCCACGCTGGTCACCAGAGACCTCGTGGTCGGTACCGGTGCGGCTGCCTCCGCGCAGAGCACCGTGTCGGTGCAGTACGTGGGCACGCTGTGGACCACCGGCGACGAATTCGACTCCAGCTGGAGCCGCGGACAGGCCGCGATCTTCCCACTCAACGGTGTCATCCCCGGTTTCCAACAGGGCATCGCCGGCATGAAGATCGGCGGCCGCCGGGAGATCGTGATCCCGCCCAGCCTCGGCTACGGCGCCACCGCGCAGGGACCGATCCCCGCCAGCTCGACCCTCGTCTTCGTCGTGGACCTCGTCGGGCTGACGGCGACACAGGCGACGACCCGCTGACACCCCCCGAACAACGTCCGGCGCCGACCACTTAGCCTCGTACGGTGTCCCGTCGGCGGTTGGAACGGCTGCTGAACCTGACGATGTGCCTGATGGCAACATCGCGGTTTCTCACCGTCGCTGAAATCGGCGAGCTCGTGGACGGTTTCGCCCCGGGTGAATCCGCGGACGAGCAAGAGGCGTTTCGCCGGATGTTCGAACGGGACAAGCAGTACCTGCGCGACATCGGCATCCCACTGGAGACCGGAACGAACTCGTTCTTCAGCGACGATGTCGGGTACCGCATCCGGCGCAGCGACTACGCACTGCCGGAGATCTCCCTCGACCCGGATGAGGCGGCCGCTCTCGGACTCGCCGCCCGGCTGTGGTCGAGCACGTCGCTTGCGGCCGCGAGCGCGAGCGCGCTGCTCAAACTCGCGGCCGGGGGGACCCGTACGCTCCCCGGCCCGGATGGTCTGGAACCCCGCGTCGGCACGACCGAACCGGCGTTCGCACCATGCCTCGCCGCGGTCCAGGCAGGGCAGGCGATCTGCTTTCCCTACCGCAAGCCGACCGAGACCGGTTCGAGCGAACGCCGGGTCGAGCCGTGGGGAGTGGTGTCCTGGCGGGGACGCTGGTATCTGGCCGGCCATGACCGGGATCGGGCCGCGGCCCGGGTGTTCCGGCTGTCCAGGGTGACCGGCACGGTGCGCCCGGTCGGGCCGCCCGGGGTGGTTCGGATGCCCGACACCGTCGACCTGCGGGCGCTGGTGTCGGCGTCCGCGCCACCGGAGCAAATCCGCACCGCCGTGCTACGGATACGGCCGGGGACCGGCCACGCGTTGCGCCGCCACGCCCGCGCGCTGTCCCCCGTGGCCGGGGCGGATGCGGACACCGACGGGATGGACATCGTGGAGATCGACTACTCCGATACCGAGCGCCTGGCCCGCTGGGTGGTGGGGTACGGCGATGACGTGCTGGTGGTTCGACCACGACAGCTGCGCGACGAGGTGGTGCGCCGGTTGGCCGACGCGGCCCGGATCCACGCCGTACCGGGGACGGGGACGGGGACGGGGACATCGTGAACACGCCCACGAACGCATCCACGACATCCACGACATCCACGACCGATCGACTGAGCCGGCTGCTCGCTCTGGTGCCATGGCTGCGGGCGCACCCGGGTGTCAGCCTCGGGGAGGCCGCCACGACCTTCGGGATCACTGTGCGACAGCTCCGGGACGATCTCGATCTGCTGTTCGTCTGCGGCGTGCCCGGCGGTGCGCCCGGTGACCTCATCGACCTGAGCTACTCCGCCGACGGGGTCACCGTGCTCGATCCGCAGACCCTTGACCGGCCACTGCGGCTGTCGGCGGACGAGGCCATGGCGCTGGTCGTCGCGGCCCGCACACTCGCCGAGGTTCCCGGGCTGGCTGCCCGCGACGCCCTCGACCGTGCGGTGGCGAAACTGGAGAAGGCGGTCGGCGCCCTGCCAGCCGACCGGGTCCGGGTCGAACTCGACGCCCAGGACGAGGTCCTGCGCGTCGTCCAGGACGCCGTCACCCGCAAGCGGCGGCTGCACCTTCGGTACCTGGTCTGGTCCCGCGACGAAATGACCGAGCGTGATGTCGATCCGATGCGGGTCCTGGCCCGGGACGGCCGCTGGTACCTGGAGGGCTGGTGCCATCGGTCGAAGGCGGTCCGGATGTTCCGACTTGACCGGATAGACGGTTCCCACGGGGTCACTGTTCTGGACATCCCGGCCGCGCCCCCGCCCGAGGCGACACCGCGCGAGAGCGCCGAGAGCCTCTACCAACCCGGACCGTACGACCGTCGGGCCGTGCTCAGGTTGCATCCAGGGGCCCGGTGGGTCGCCGACTACTACCCGGTCGAGTCCCAGCGGGAGCTTGACGCCGGGTACCTGCTGGTCGAGCTGCGAGTGTCGGAGACAGGCTGGCTGCGCAGACTGGTACTGGGTCTTGGGGACCAGGCGCGGCTGGTGGAACCGGCGGAGCTGGCGACCGAGATCCACGATGTCGCCGTCCGGGCTCTGGCGGCCTACGGCATTCGACCCCGACCGACAGCGGAGTAGGTTGATCGCGTGCTCTGGCTGCTCATCGACTGTGGTCTCATCCTGTTGACGTTCGTTGCGCTCGGTGCGTTGGCGTACCGCCTGTTCGGTCGGGTACGCCTGGTCAACGCCGAGGTCGCACAGCTGCAGAACCGACTGTCCGGCCTCGCCGAGGAGACGGCGGCATTGACTGCGCGGCTCGACGCCGCCGAGGTCACCGCGAAACTCAGCGAGCGGGTATCGGCCTGATCAGCCATGCCGTGCGGGCCGGCCACCAGCCGACAGGTCCTGGTTATGAGCCCGTCATGTGCGCAACATCGGGCCGTTGTCTGACGAGGCCACGCTAGCCGACGTAGCATCAAGCCGACGTAGCATCAAGCGCGCGCCGGTCGTCGGGACCGGACATCGAAGCGAAGGACGCATGCCATGGCCAATCTCGGTACCCCCGAGCTTCTGATCATCGCGTTTGTTGTCATCCTGCTGTTCGGAACCAAGAAGCTGCCCGACGCGGCCCGCTCCGTCGGACGGTCCCTGCGCATCTTCAAGGCCGAGACCAAGGGTCTGACCCAGGACGACCAGACCACCGCCGCGCAGCCGGAGGCCCAGCCGCAGGCTGCACCTGCGCCACGTCCGATCGAGTCCGGCCAGACCGTCGTGGCTCCGCAGTCGGCCCAGCAGCCGGCAGCGGGTGTCGCCTCGTCGGCCAACGGCCAGGCCGTCACGGCGGGCGACGTCTCCAAGCACTGACACATCCACCGACCTCTCGTCCAGGAGCAGGAGTCGCCGCCCGTGCCCCGGTTGCCCACACCGCGGCGGATGGTACAGGCGGTGCAGTTCCGCCGTACCAGGACCGTCGAAGACAGCCGGATGTCGCTCACTGAGCACCTTCGGGAGCTGCGCGACCGGCTGGCAAAGGCACTGATCGCGCTCACCATCGCCACCGTCGTCGGCTTCGTCTTCGAGCCGCGCATCTTCGACATCCTCAAGGAGCCGTACTGCGCGTTGCCGGCAAAATCCCGCGCCGGCGGCGGAGAGTGCCAGTTGTTCTTCTTCGGCATCCTCGACGCCTTCATGATCCGGTTGAAGATTTCGATGATCGCCGGGGCCGTGGTTTCGGCCCCGATCTGGCTCTACCAGTTGTGGTCGTTCATCACGCCCGGCCTGCACCGAAACGAGCGGCGCTGGTCGCTGGCATTCGTCGGCGCTTCCCTGGGACTGTTCACCTTCGGCGGCTACCTCGCCTATCTGACGCTGAGCAAGGGCCTCCAACTCCTGCTCGGTTTCGGCGGGGACGGCCTGGTCAGCCTGCTTGACGTCAACAAATACCTCAGCTACGTCATCGCCATGCTGCTCGTCTTCGGACTGTCGTTCGAGCTGCCGCTCCTGGTCGGGATGCTGAACCTCGCCGGTATGGTCAGTACGGACAAGCTGCGCTCGTGGCGGCGTCCCGAGATCTTCCTCGTGTTCGTGTTCGCCGCCGTGGTCACGCCGAGCCAGGACCCGTTCACGATGATCGCTCTCGGCCTGCCGATGTGCCTGTTGTACGAGGTCGTGCTCATCATCGGTTGGCTCAATGACCGGCGTAAGGCGCGCCGTGACGACGCCTCTCCGTACGCCGACCTCGACGACGACGAGACCTCACCGCTCGGGCTTGACGACCTGCCGCCGTCCGAGGATCTTTCGGACGACCGACTGCTGCCGGTCGAGCGCTCCAGCATCGGTGATCCGGTGGGAACGGGCGTGGGCGCCGGCGGCACGCCGTCGAACGCGGCCCACCTCGACGTCACCTGACCATCTCTGCCTCCGGAGAACGCCGGGCCGGCGGTCCCGTACGCTGACGAAGTGTCCACCGCGCCCGCGGGCTCCCCAGGCCCCGAGGCCTTGCCGCAGGCTATGCCCAGCGCCTTGGCCGACTTTCTGGGCGGGTATCCGTTCGGCCTCGACCCTTTTCAGCGTGAAGCCTGCGGAGCCCTCGAAGCCGGAGAGGGCGTCCTGGTTGCGGCTCCCACCGGTGCCGGTAAGACGATCGTCGGCGAGTTCGCGGCCCACCTCGCGCTCGCCCGGGGCCAACGCTGCTTCTACACCACACCGATCAAGGCATTGTCGAACCAGAAGTACACCGACTTCGTCGCCCGCCACGGAAGCGACGCGGTCGGCCTCCTGACCGGCGACACCTCCCGCAATCCGGATGCACCGGTGGTCGTCATGACCACCGAGGTCCTACGGAACATGCTCTATGCCGAGCCGACCGGCCGTGACCGGCTCGGCCGGCTCGCCTTCGTCGTGATGGACGAGGTCCACTACCTCGCCGATCGCCAGCGCGGGGCCGTGTGGGAAGAAGTGATCATCCATCTTCCCCAGCGGGTCCAGCTGGTGTCGTTGTCTGCAACCGTGAGCAACGCCGAGGAGTTCGCCGACTGGTTGGTGACGGTGCGCGGGCACACCCGGGTCGTGGTCAGCGAGCACCGTCCGGTGCCCCTGTGGCAGCACGTCCTGGCTGACCGGGAGATGCACGACCTGTTCGTCAACGGTGGTCCGCTGTCCGTGGACGACGTGCTGCACGCCCGGGACGACGCCCGGGACGACGCCCGGGACGACGCCCGGGACGACGCGCGGGAGGAGAGACGGGACGCGGCACGGGACAGCCCCACAGGCGGGCCGTCGATGCAATCGGCGACCCGATGGCGGATCAACCCGGACCTGGTGCGCCTGGCCCGGGAGGAGGGCCGCCGTCCCGACGTACCACGCGGCCGGCCCGGTGGCGGCCCGGGTCGCGGCACAGCGGGCACGCCACCGCAGCGCCGCGTCTGGGCTCCGAGCCGGCCTGATGTCATCAAGCAGCTGGACCGGTCCGGGCTGCTCCCGGCGATTACCTTCGTGTTCAGTCGCGCGGGCTGCGATGCCGCGGTCGCCGCCTGTGTGCGTGCCGGCCTGACACTGACATCCCTGGATGAGCGGGACGCCATCCGCCAGCAGGTGCGGTCACGTACGGCGAGCATCCCCTCGGATGATCTGCGCATCCTCGGCTACTGGGAGTGGTTGGAAGGCTTGGAACGCGGGATCGCCGCGCACCACGCCGGAATGCTGCCCACCTTCAAGGAGGTCGTCGAGGACCTGTTCGTCCGCGGCCTGGTACGCGCCGTGTTCGCCACCGAAACCCTCGCCCTCGGGATCAACATGCCGGCACGCACGGTCGTGCTGGAACGTCTCAGCAAGTTCAACGGCGAAACCCGCGCCGACATCACCCCGGGGGAGTACACCCAGCTCACCGGGCGAGCCGGCCGCCGGGGGATCGATGTCGAGGGACATGCGGTCGTGCTGTGGCAGCCCGGTTTCGACCCGGTCGCGCTCGCCGGGCTGGCGTCGACCCGTACGTATCCACTGCGGTCGTCGTTTCGCCCGTCGTACAACATGGCGGTCAATCTCGTCGGGCGGCTCGGACGGACCGAGGCCCGCAGCGTGCTTGAGTCGTCCTTTGCGCAGTTCCAGGCCGACCGCGCGGTCGTCGGTCTGGCCCGTCAGGTCCGCCGCAACGACGGCGCGCTCGACGAACTGGCCGCCGGCATGGCGTGTACGCAGGGTTCGGTGGAGCGGTACGCGGCTCTCCGTGAGGAGATCAAAGCCCGTGAGGCGTCGCTGTCACGGGAGGGCAGTGCGCGGCGTCGTGCCGAGGCGGTCGAGTCACTGAACCGGCTGCGTGTCGGCGATGTCGTGCGTGTCCCGGCGGGCCGCCGCAGCGGGCTGGCGGTTGTGCTCGACCCGGGGGTCGGAGGCGCAAACGGCGACCCCCGCCCGGTCGTCCTCACGGTCGACCGGCAGGTCCGCCGGCTGTCGCTGCTCGACTTTCCCACGGCGGTGGAGGCGCTGGCGCGGGTACGGGTCCCCAAGACGTTCAATCCGCGCTCGCCGCAGTCCCGACGTGACCTCGCCTCGTCCCTACACAACGTCGAGATCCCACCTGAGGTGGGACGCCGCGCGCGGACCCGGGCCGCCGCCGCTGACGACGCGGACCTCGCCCGGCTGCGCCGTGAGCTGCGGGTCCATCCGGTGCACGGTTGCCCGGACAGAGAAGCGCACCTGCGTGTGATCGACCGCCACGCGAAGCTCCGCCGGGAGACCGACGTCCTGCAGCGGCGGATCTCCGACCGCACGAACACCGTCGCGAAAATCTTCGACCGGGTGTGTGCCTCCCTGGAAGCCCTGGGCTACCTGCGCGGCGACGCCGTCACCAGCACCGGCCGCGTGCTGGGCCGTATCTACACCGATCAGGACCTGCTGGTCGCGGAATGCCTGCGTGCCGGCGTTTGGGACGACCTGTCGCCCGCCGCGCTCGCCGCGGCCGTGTCAACCCTGGTCTACGAACCTCGCGGCGAGGACGCGGCCACGCCGAAGATCCCCGGTGATCCGGCGCTGCGGGAGGCGCTGGCCGCGACGACCCGCCTCGCCGGCCGGCTACGTGATGTCGAGGCCGAGCACCAGCTCGACTTTCTGCGCCTGCCCGAGCCCGGATTCGTCTGGGTCTCGTTCGGCTGGGCGTCCGGGTTGTCGCTGGCGAAGGTCCTCACCGAGTCCGGGCTGGAAGTCACCGCCGGGGACTTCGTCCGCTGGATGCGCCAGCTCATCGACCTGCTCGATCAGATCGCCCAGGTCGCGCCGGAGGGCTCGCACGTGCGGCACACCGCGCACGGCGCGCTCGACGCCGTGCGCCGCGGGGTTGTCGCCTACTCCATCTCCCTGT
>NZ_CAUVXL010000129.1:0-2128 GCF_963555915.1 Protofrankia sp. Cas4 | reverse complement strand
ACCCTGTGACCCTCTGACCCTCTGACCCTGTGACCCTCTGGGCCTCTGGGCCTCTGGCGCGATGACCGAAATAGGATGAGACGGAGCTAAAGGTCGTTAACATCCGAAGATCGTCAAAAAAGTCGTTAAAGGGAGTAAAAATGCCGGTGAAGGTCGGTGACCCGATCCCTGACGTCGAAGTCAGGATCATGACCGAGAACGGTCCCACGGCTGTGCGCAGCGGCGAGCTGCTGGGCCGGGGCAAGGTGGTGCTGTTCGCCGTACCGGGTGCGTTCACACCGGGCTGCTCGCGGGTGCACCTGCCCGGCTTCGTCGAACACGCGGACGAGCTGACCGCGAAGGGCGTCGAGACCATCGCCTGCGTCGCAGTCAACGACGCGTGGGTACTCCAGGCGTGGGCCCGTGACCGTGGCGCCGGCGAAAAGATCATAATGGTGGCCGACGGCAACGGCGAGTTCACCGAGGCCATGGGCCTGATGTTCGACGGCCAGGGCTTCGGTCTGGGGAAGCGCTCACAGCGCTACGCCGCCGTCATCGACAACGGTGTGATCACCCGTCTGGACGTCGAGTCCGGACCAGGTGTGGACGTGAGCTCCTGCGAGTCGGTCCTGAGCCACCTGTAGGAACGCCACCGTCCCTCTTGCCGGTCCCCAGCGCCGGTCGCGCTCAGTCACCTCGTCGACAGCGGCCTTGTGTTCCAGAGCGTCTGATTCTCCGGAGCACAGGGCCAGCTGGCGGATGTGCCAGGTGACAACCTGCCCGGCGTCAGGTTCTGCGTCCGCAAGACGCTTCAGCTCCGCTTCGAGGAACGCCACCTCATCCTGCATCGCCGGTACCGCCGGGTCGGTGCACGAAGGTTGGCCGCACGCTGACCTCGCAACGCAGGCTGTTGGCGATATAGCACTCATGGTGTGCCTGCTCCACCAGGGCATGGAGCCGCTCGACCGGGGTGTCTCCCGATACCACGATTCTCGGCCGCAACCAGATGTGGGTCAGGCCAATGGGTTCAGCCGCGTGAGACATGACCGCTTCTGCGGCGTCGTCGTAGCGGCGGACGTCGACCCCTGCCCGGGCTGCCATAGCCAGGAACGACAGGAGCTGACAGGACGACGCCGCGAGGACGACGAGTTGCTCGGGGTTGAGACGCTCGTGCGTGCCACGGAACGCCGGATCCGCACTGAGGTGAACGGTTGCCTCGGCGGGCGGGCATTCGCCACGATGCTCACGGCTGTATGCAGCGTACCCGGCCGCGGTGGATCCGTCCCAATGGCAATGTGCCCGGTAGCGGTGCTGTTCGTGCTGATTCATGGGGCTCTCCTCCGGTGGAAGGAAACCGCCGCCGAGACCCATCCGATCAAAGGATCCACGTCTACCAGCGGAGATCAGAATACTGTCATCCCATGCACACGGGTGAGACGGAGGCTTCTGCCGCTGATGGATGGGAGCGGGCTCGACTCGGCGCCCGGGCCAGGCTCCTTGCCGCGCAGGCCGGCATTGATGCGACGTTCGTCCAGGCCGACGTTCTCGACCTGCCCGCCGATCTGGGCGATGCGTTCGACCTGGTGGTGGCCAGCTACGGCGTGTTCACCTGGATCGGTGACCTCGATCTCTGGGCCCGCAGCGCAGCCCGTGCGCTACGCCCAACGGGGCGTCTGGTCGTCGTTGACATGCACCCGCTGGCCCAGATGATCGAACAGCGTGACCCCCTGGTAGTCGACTTCCCTTATGCCGATGACGGACCCCACCGCACATCCAGCGAAAGCACCTACGCCAACCCGGCGGCAGTTCTGCGCGCCCAGACCACCGTCCAGTGGGCACACTCGCTTGGCGAGATCGTCACCGCGCTCACCGGCGCGGGGTTGCGGCTCGAACTGCTCCACGAACATCTGTCCACCGACCGCGACGATCGCCCCGGGGTTTTCGCCCTCGGTGATGACGGACGGTGGCGGCTCCAGGTGTGGGACCAGGACCTCCCCGTGCTGTTCAGTCTCACCGCTACGAAGAACTGCCCAGCCGAAGGGATTCGGTCCGTGCAGGCCAGGGGCTAATATGCACATCCTGTACGAACAAATGTTCGACTTTGGGGGCATTTCGGGTTATCGTTGATCTATGCAGAGTGTCGCCGCCA
>NZ_CAUVXL010000128.1:38800-46009 GCF_963555915.1 Protofrankia sp. Cas4 | reverse complement strand
GCACATCGGTGATCGCCTTCGCTCCGACCGAGCCGTTGATCTGGTCCAGCTGTGGGGCGACGGCGTCCAGGGCCCGGGCGATCCGGTCGTCGTTGAGGAACTCGGGGAGGATCCCGAAGACCTCCTCCACGGCCCACTTCTCAGCCCAGCGGTGCACCTTGAACAACGCAGTGGGCGAGGACAGCCGGTTCGCGACCAGCGCCTCGACGACCTGTCCGTGGGTCAGGTGCGCCAGCTCACGCACCGGGCACAGCCCGTCGATGATCTCGGCCAACCCCAGGCGGCGCATGAACTGCGCAGACGCCGGGAGTCGATTGGCTTGCGCCACGGCGCCACCTCATCGGTTTCGGGAGCGTTCTAGCGTGCGACGGCCCGGAACTTCGCGTATGCGGCGTTCCGGGGGATCTGGTGTTTGTCGAACCAGTCGGCCGGCGGGGTGCCCAGAGCGACGAGGTTGATGATCTCGGTCGCGGGCCAGCAGCGGCGGCAGGACGGCGACCAGGCGCTGATGGCGCGGATCGCTGGCGTAGGACGGCATGGCCGTGAGCCGACCCACCCGCAGCGCGCAGGACGGGAGGTTGGCGAGACTGCGGCAGTCACCTGTTCGGTCGCCGACCTGGCACCGCGTCAGCCGGCCCCGCCTTCGCGGTGAACTCGCCGAGCAAGCCCCGGGACCAGCGGTCCCAGGTCAGGATCGCGGCCAAGGACCCGATCACGGAATCGGCGGATCCTCGGAAGCCTGGGCGGTGCCGCCCGGCGGGCGGGTAGCGTCGCGGCCATGCAGATCCCCAGCGGCAGCCGCTGCCCGACCTGACTGACGCGCAGATCCGAAAGCTCCTGGCCGAGGTCTCCACGAAGATCACGGAGCTGATGGAGGGCATCGGCCCGGCCGTCGAGTACTACAAGGAGGGCGGCCGGAACCGCGAGACGTGGAACCGGCTGTGCGACGGACTCGGCCACGAGGCGCCGAACCTGATGATGGCGCTGTCCGCACCGGCCCACCCCTTCATCGCCGCGGACGCGGAGAACGCGGTCGCCGAGGCGGCGGGCATCACCGCGCGCCTGGGCGGGATGCGCGAAGCACTGCAGCAGCAGGTCGCCAAGGGCCTGCTGATGTCCGTGCTCACCGTGGGCCAGCAGAACCTGGTCGAGCCGGCCGACTGGCCCGACGAACTGGCCGTCGTCGTGCTCGGCGCGGTCCGCCGCGCGGAGAAGGTCAGCCAGGACCCGATGATGGCGAACCTGCGCGACAAGGGCTTCCCCGCGTAGGGCGACAGGGGCAGCGCTGTCCGGTCAGGATGCCGTGGTGATCCGATCGGCGTACGCCCGGTACGCCTTGCGCCCGGCCGGGCTCGCGCCGTCCCCGGCCAGGGCGGCACACTGCGCGAGCGCCGCGCGATGCAGGGTGAGCGCGGCGGTGACGCGCACCGAGTAGCCCCGGCCCCGGCGGATGATCTGGCCCTCCCGCAGCGCCTCACGGATCCCGTCGTCCGCACTGCCCTGCAGGCGCTCGGCGAGCAGGCCGGGGACGTCGAGGACCACCGTCGGCTCGACAGGCTCCGGTTCCTGGTCCGCGGCGTCCGGGAACTGCCCGAGGTCGCCCGGGATGTCGCGGGCGCCGGCGGCGTCCAGGGCGCGGCGGACCGTCCTGGGCGCGACGCCGAACCGCCGCGCGAGCGCCTTCACGGCGACACCCTCGCCGTATGCCTCCAGCACCTCGGCCGCATCGCTCTCGCCGAGTGCGGCCGGGCGGCCGAGGGTCTTGCCGCAGGCCGCGGCGGCGGCTACGCCTTCCCTGGTGCTCTCCGAGACCATGTCGCGCTGGAACTCCAGGACCCCGGCGAGCATCGTGACGAACAGCTTGGTCTGCGGGTCCTCGGCCGCCAGGTCGAAGCCGGACCACGCGCCGGTCGCGATGCGCAGGTGCAACCCGCGCCGCTGGAGGACTTCCCGGATCTGGATGACGTCCTTGGTCGAGCGGAACAGCCGCGCGGCGTCCGCGATCCGGAGGGTGTCGCCGACCGCCGCCTCATCAAGCAGCCGGCGGAACGCGGCCCGGTCGACCGCGTAGACGCGGGAGGAGGTGGCCGGGTCCTCGTACACGGGTGCGCCGGACTTGAGCAGACTATCCAGGATATGAAGTTGACGGGCATTGGTCTGCTTGTCGGTTGAATGCCACATATACAGACGGTCTGTCATCTATCGTCCCTTCTTCCCCGTCCCGGAGGTAGTCGGAACGCGACAGTAGGGGGGCGGAATGGGGAGGCGCAAGCGTGGAGCGGAGCGGATTGGATCGACACCCAGAAATGCACCGGTATGTCCGCCTCTCGCCAATGGATCGGCGGACGGGGGCGCAAACGACCGATTCCGCCCCCACTTCTCATTGGACCGACCCACGGCAGTCCGACCCCATGACAGTCAGCGTCATTACCGAACGTAGCGACAACTACCCTGCGCTACTTGTCGGGCAGCGTCAGCTATACGAGGACTGGGCCGGCGAGCGCGGATCGCAGAAATACACGAGAACTCCCGTCAGTCCGACAATGTCGGCGATCGGTACCGACTGGGCTGCGCTGACCTCCGCCAGCTGCGCGGTGAGATCGCCGGACAGCGCCCAGCACGTACACCATGTCTATGTGCCGGTGGAGGCCGATCGTGGAGTCGCGGACCCGCATGTCCAGGATCGCGTACGGCGGTGCGTGCATCTTCGCCGGGCTGGCCGTACTGATCCTGATCATGCGCCCGGCACCCCGGACCACCCCGGCCGCACTCCCCGACTACGAGGCGACTCGCTCATAGAACCCTGCCGAGGCCGACGCTGTCGTTGTCATATCCGAACGCGGCACTCCATCGTCACCTCCACGCATGATGAGCATGGCTGGCACCTAACTGATCCTGTGGCGAGCAGCGGTCACGAGGCGGACCTGAGCACGGAGGGCGGACTGCGGGAGGCGCTGGGCCGTTTCGAGGGTGCCTACCAGGACCTCTACTGGGACCTCCACCGCTTTCGATAACGCAACAGTGCCGGGATCAGCGCAGCGCCCAGAGTTGAACTGTTCCGCCGACCCCGACGGCCAGAGTCTTCCCGTCCGGGTTGAAGGCCAGCGGCGCCCCGGATGTGCCCGCCGCGGTCATGGCGGAGTTGGCGGATAGGGTGATGGTGCCCGTCGCCTTCCCCGCGGTAACATCCCACAGTTCGACGCCAGTACCGCCGGTGAGCGTGGTGGCCAGAGTCGCACCGTCCGGGCTGAACGCGACCGAGCCGCCGCCGGTGTCGGTGACGGTGGAGACGACCGTGCCGGTGGTGACATCCCAGATCTGCGTACCGGTGTAGGCGCCGTTCTGCAGGTACGACGGGCCAGCGAACCCGGCACCGGCGATGGTCTTACCGTCCGGGCTGAAGGCCAGCGAACTGACCTTGTTGCCGATGACCTTCACCGGATCTGTGGTGGCGAGCCGTAGCGTCGGCCCGGGGGTTCCGGTAGCCACCTGCCACGTGTACACGCTTCCTTGATTGGTGACGCCACCGCCGCCGGCGGCGATGGTCTTGCCGTCGGGACTGAAGGCGAGGCACAACAGGACGGAACTACGGGGCGTGAGCTTCGTAATGTTTTTGCCGGTAGCGACGTCCCAGAGCAGCACCGAGGTCACCCCGCCCCCATTCCCGATGCTCGCGAGCGTCTTACCGTCCGGGCTGACCGCTACGGCTCCGCTGCCACCCAACGGGTTCGTCCCGGTCGTCACCGGGTTCGGAAAGGTGGCGGTGGAGGTTCCGGTACCGACGTCCCACAGTTGTGCCCCATAACCGGCGTAGCCGGTGGCGAGTGCCTGTCCGTCAGGGGTGAAACCCACCGACACATTACCGGGTGCGGTGATGGTGGCCGTGGCCTTTCCCGTCTCCACGTCCCACAATCGCACCCGCTTCTCGCTGCCCTCGTTGCCGGCCAGAGTCCGGCCGTCCGGGCTGAATGCCAGCGGGTCCACGTGCAGGGTGGCGCCGGCGAAGCTGGCAACCTGCCGCAGGCCCGTCGCAGCGGCGGATGGCGAGGCCGTCGGGGCCTGGCTGACCTCCGGTGCGGTACCGGTCGGTGTCACCAGGCCCGCGGCGGAAGGAGCGCCGCCGCCACATCCGGCAACGAACAGGAAGACCGCTGCAAGAGCACAGAATGATGCACTACGCCTACCAACACTTAATCCGACAGCGGGAACCATCGACCAAGCAATCCAATTCTGAGACCGTATGGTCCCGTTGGACGAAGGCCCACCCCTGCGCGCAACCACCGCTGCCGTCCACGCAGCCGCTCGGCGACGACGACCATGAGGCCATGTCGTCATTCCTCCGCCGCAACCGCCCAACAGCATTGCCAACACGCCGAACACGACGATTCCGCAGCCTGATCGGCTGGAAATTCGGCGCCGTGTTGAACCGTTCATTCGTGGATCATCCTTTCGGCGCCGTCGGCAGCATTTGTTCAGGACGATAGTGGCTTCGGATTTCTGGGGAGAATAGTCCATGTATCCCGCATCCGTCCAATGAGCATTTCCATGTAATGACTCATGACCGTACATGACTGACACTCTCCGTAGTCGACACGCCCGAAAACCGACGATTCAACAAGAAAACACGGGATCCCGCCAGGAAGACTGGTCCGACCAAAGATCAGCCTAAGAAAGGTCCCGCGTACCGGCGAGTGTGACATATACGGCCGTGTTGCCATCACGGGAGGAAACCGTTGTGCTTCTGGAGGGTTTACTCGCTGCGGAACGCAGCCGGTGCGGCACCCGCTCCGATATCCGCGCGCTGACCTGCCGCCACCAGGCCGTCCTGGTGCTGCGCTGGTTCCTCGACAACACCCGGCTGCGCCAGCTTGTCACCGACAACACGATCGGGAGATCGACCGCCTACGCCTACCTCCACGAAGGCATCACCGTCCTCGCAGCTCGCGCCCCGAAGTTGGAGTCGGCCCTCCTGGCCGCACAAGCCGCCGACCACTGACCGGCCCCGAATTTTCCGGATAGCCTTTAATGGTTATCTCTATGCCGCAGTCCTCTGTGCGAGGAGGTCGGCGTGAACCTCGGCTGGGGTCCTGTAGTCGAGCCCGGAGTGGAGACGCTTACGGTTGTAAAAGACTTCAATGTATCGGACTGTAGCACGTCTGGCGTGTGCGCGGGTGGCGAAAGTGGTCCGGTAGACGAGTTCGTTTTTCAGGGCCCCGAAGAAGGATTCGGCCATGGCGTTGTCCCAGCAGATTCGGACCGGATTTCCCCGGTGCGCTGACCTTCGGTGACGACAGCCTCAAGAGCGCCTTGGGTTCGTTCGAACATGTTGCGCACATCAAGGGTTGCCTTGGGGTCGGCGCCGCCCAGTTCGGCGGCGGTGTTGACCGCGAGGCATCCGCGCCGGTCGGGATCGGCGGCGTTGGCCTCGACGATGAACTGGAGTGCAGCCCGCAGCCGCGGCTTGACCGGTCCCGGCTGATCGATGATGCGTGCGAGGGTGTCCGCCTGTTGCTCCCGGTAGCGCTCTAGTGCGCGGTCAAAGAGTGCCCTCTTGCTGCCGAACGTGGCATACAGGCTGCCCTTGCCTATACCCAGTTCATCGACCAGGTCCTGGGATGTGGTGCCCGCGTAGCCCTTCCGCTAGAAGACATCCATGGCCCTGTCCACGGCCGCATCCGGGTCGAACTGCTTGGGCCTACCCACATGGGCAAGCCTATCCCAATTCTGAACCTCAAGGTCAAGAAAAAGATGGTGAACCCGCCGGCGTCGGCCAGATCGAGGACCGACCACGTCCCGCCGGGACCGGTGTTTCATGGGTGTTCACCTATGAAACACCGAGATCGGCCAGAGGGGACGGACGTGAAGACGGCAGGGTGTGTCGGCGGGGCGGGGCGGGGCGCCAGCACCGGTACGCCGTTGATCGGCGGGGAAACGAAGGATTGGCTCGTCCTCAACCCGCCGGTCAGAACGGACGCCAGTCGCTGGGGTCGGACGAACCGCGACGGGAGGGAACCGAGCAGGTCATCGACCAGATGTCCGGTCAGCCACTTGCCGCTCACCGCCGCGGTTTCCACGGAATTCGTCCACCGCGGCCTCCAGGCCGACGACAACCAAGAGCTTGACCGAGTAGGGCCGACCACGATCGGGCCGCGACGGCCGCGACATGTCGAAAATCGACCGGTGCGACCGTCGCGGTCTTTAGTGATCACTAAATATTATGTGGAGTCTGTCGGGCATCCCTGTTTTTTCCTACGGGGCAAGTGTCGCCCATTGCTGATCCAGGTGGCTCGGATAGCTACTCCATTGGACCGCATGCGCTCCTAGCTGAGCCGATCCGTTGGCTATACCCATGTAACGGCCGGAGTGATAATTCCGGATCTGGCCCCAGTATGCGGTTGACAGCAGCCAGAGCTCGTCGTGGCTACCGGTGCAGTTGTAGGTGATGAGCTCTGCGTTCGCTTGCACGCCACCGGCGGGAGCAATGCATTTTCCATTGTGGTTGTTTACGATCTCTCGATATCCGTTATACTCATTTTGCACGTGCCAGAGCTGGGCGGTATCGGTTGCGTTGCATTGCTTCTGTTCGAGAACATTGGTGGTTGACACCCAGGAAAGACAATTTCCGAATCCATTCACAAGATGGAAGATGTTGGGGGGTGGATTGAAGGCTGCTGCTGGCCCCGCAACTACACCGCCGAGGGCCGCAAAAACCATAAAGACGAGACCGATGCCGCCTACGCGTTTTCTGATGTCGCACTCTCCCGGTGTGAAAATGATTTGTCTACCATCGCAAGGGTGATTGTCATGCCTTGTTGTCGCGATGGAAACCTGTTCGTCCTTCCGGTTCCGGCCCCGTCCGCTACCGGACAGTCGCGGTGCACCGACATCGGATGGAGACGTCCCTGGTAACGGACCAGATTGGCTGCCGTGGTTTGTCGGCTTCAACCGGTCGGGGATCAGTCGACCCAGCCGAGCCTTGCCGCGAGAATGCCTGCCTGGAAGCGGCTGCCAGCGTCAAGTTGATCCATGATTTCCGAAGTCTGTCGCCGGATCGTCCGGGTCGAGACGCCGATCTTCCTGGCGATGGCCTCGTCCGTCATGCCGGCGGCAAGGAGGCGCAGGACCTCTAGTCGTTGCCCAGTGGGCCTTGCGAGTGCGTCATCCGCTAGCTGGTGCGGCGAAGTCGGCAGCGGATCAGACGTCGTCCAG
>NZ_CAUVXL010000128.1:22443-38211 GCF_963555915.1 Protofrankia sp. Cas4 | reverse complement strand
ACGTGCTCGAACACGTCGCGGAGAATGGCGGTGAGCGGACCGTTGCGAACGACCAAGGCGGTGGGCGACGCCGGCGCGAACATCACGGCAACCAACTCGTCGACGAGAACGATACGCAATGGTAGCAGCTGATTGGTTCGCACCTGGATGCCGAGAGCGGCCTGATGTCTAAGATCGCTTCTCGTATGGGAATGGCGCAGAGTCGCCGTCTGGTAGACAGCTCGGATCGTTGCGCCGCGCGCCAACACATCTTGATGACGAGCGAGATTGGCTTGCGTCACTTCCGGCGAGGGCGACAGCCCCGGATGGATCGTCGCTACCTCCCGCTGCGTCAACCTTGCCGCGTCGTCCAATACAGCCATTATCCGAGTCATACCCACGACCTTCTCTATTTCCTTTCGTCGTCCGGAGGTCGTGAACTCGTTGACAAGAGTGCTGAGGGCCTGCTGCGTCTTCTCGATTTCTGCTGTCAGCGCGTGGACCTTGTTTTTGTGGTCCTGTATGAGCCGGCGGGCGGCCGCCTCGGGCGATAGTATGGACCAACCGTTCGACGCGGTCGGAGACTCAATGAGAAGACCGAGATGGATCAGGGAATCTCGGACGATAGCGCTCTGCTCTGTAGAGAGCCCGAGCGCCTGCGCGACCGAGGCATCTTCTTGCTCGATATCCTCCGTGAGTAGTTCGTGGTATGCCTGCAGACTTTCGACGAACTCACGCTCCATCACGTCACTCCTTGCAGTAACTCAGAGAACAACTTTTAATGTTGTTTAACAGCCAGCAGACAATTCTCGGTGTGCGGATCAGGTGGCGGCGGGGAGGGCGCGTAGCCGCGCGAGCGCGGCGGACAGGAGATCACCGCGGCTGGGTGGCAGACGTACGTGCAGGCCGCGGGCGTGGGGGACGACCCGGCCCGGGACGGTGAGGACCTCATGGCGTAGGCCGGCGTCGAGCTTGGCGTCTTTGATCTGGGTTTCGATGTCGGCGCGGCCGCGGAACCACCACTCGACCGCGACGATGCCCTCCGGCTCGTTCGCGGGGATGTTCGTCATCAGAAAGCTGACCACCCAGGCTGGGATGCCGTGCGAGCGGGAAAATCTTGCGGGCCTCGCCTGTGCACGGTCTGTGGCTGGGTAGGCGGCCGGCGCCGGGGCGGGGTTGGTGCCGGCGCCTTGCTGCGGGCGCGGCATGATATCGCCCTGGGCCGGTCGCCTGTTCGACCGCGACAACCCCTCGGGCCAGATCGGCCTGTAGCACCCATCACAGACCGAACCGGCCGGTTGGGTCAGGGTGCTCCTGCCCCGCTCCTCCCCCGCCCCGCGAGGCCGCGCCCCTCGTGCCAGACACTCTGTAGGAACGATGTGAATCTGGTGTTGTGCCAGGAGCATCAGATTCACATCGTTAAGAGCGCCTGGCAGCGGGCCTTGGCCCACCGTGCCGCATCGGAGATCAGCGCCGGCAGTTCTGTCAGTGCCGGTAGTTCTGTCAGCGCCGGCAGTTCTGTCAGCGTGTAAGGAGGTTGCCCACTCCTTGCCACTTTCAACGTATAGCGCACCGGGGGGCTTGCGGCAAGACCCGGGTCGTGCCGCAGAATCGCTAGCCGAGGCCAGGACCTGCGGAAATGGGAGTCACGACGGGCGTGTGGTGTTGTCGAGGTATGGGTCGCGCGGGGACGTCGAACCGTTGGTGGGACTCGTGGTGTGGGTGTGCGCGCCGCCGGACTGCGCGGAGCAGCCGGCCGACAATCAATCTCGTTAAACGGGGGGTTTCATGATTGACGTGATCGTGGTAGGCGGCGGACCGACCGGCGTGATGCTCGCCGGCGAGTTGCGACTGCACGGCGTGCACGCGCTCGTGCTGGAGAAGGAGGCGGAGCCGATCAGGATTGTCCGCGCGCTCGGCCTGCACGTGCGCAGCGTCGAGATGATGGACCAGCGCGGTCTGCTGGAGCGGTTCCTCGCACTCGGCCAGCAGTACCCGGTCAGTGGTTTCTTCGCCGGCATCGTCAAGCCACGGCCCGACCGGTTGGACACCGCACATCCCTACATCCTCGCCATCCCGCAGACCACCACCGAGCGCCTGCTGACCGAGCACGCCACCGAACTCGGCGTCGAGATCCGGCGCGGCACTGAATTGGTCGGGCTGCGCCAGGACGACCACGGGGTGACCGCCAAGCTGGCCGACGGCACACAGCTGCGCTCGCGCTACCTCATCGGCTGCGACGGCGGCCGTAGCACGGTGCGCACGCTGCTCGGGGTCGGCTTCCCCGGTGAGCCCGCCAGGGTCGAGTGGCTGCTGGGCGAGGTGGAGGTGGCCATGCCGCCGCAGGAGTTGGCGGCCGTGGTGGCCGAAGTCCGCAAGACCGATCTGGGGTTCGGCGCCGGACCCCTCGGGGACGGGGTGTACCGCGTCGTCGTACGCGCCGACGCGGTGGCCGAGGACCGCACGGTCGCGCCGACCCTGGACGAACTCAAGCAGCGGCTGCGGGCGATCGCCGGCACCGACTTCGGCGCGCACTCACCGCGCTGGCTCTCCCGCTTCGGTGACGCCACCCGGCTGGCCGAGCGCTACCGGACCGGCCGGGTGCTGCTGGCCGGCGACGCGGCGCACATCCACCCGCCGACCGGCGGGCAGGGCCTCAACCTCGCCATCCAGGACGCGTTCAACCTTGGCTGGAAACTGGCCGCCGAGGTCAACGGCTGGGCACCGGCGGGGCTGTTGGACAGCTACCACACCGAACGGCACCCGGTGGCCGCCGACGTGCTCGACACCACCCGCGCGCTGGTCGAGCTGCTGTCCCCCGAGCCGGGTCCCCAGGCAGTGCGCCGGCTGGTGTCGGAATTGATGGACGTCGAGGAGGTGAACCGCTACCTGATCGAGAAGATCACTGCGATCGGGGTCCGCTACGACTTCGGCGCGGGCCATCCACTGCTCGGCCGGCGGCTGCGGGACGTCGGGCTGAAACGGGGGCGCCTCTACGAGCTGATGCACGGCGGCCGCGGACTGCTGCTCGACCAGACCGGCCGGCTCTCGGTGGCGGGCTGGGCGGATCGGGTCGACCACGTCGTCGACGTCGTCGACGTCAGCGAGGAACTGGACGTGCCCGCCGTGCTGCTGCGGCCCGACGGCCACGTGGCGTGGATCGGTGACAGTCAGCAGGATCTGCTCAGCGGGCTGCCCACGTGGTTCGGCGCCGCCGTGAGCTCATAGGTTGAGCCTGCCACATATCGCCGGCAGGGACGGTGCGTTCAGTGACGGTGCACGCTTCAGCGGCGCCGGTCGCCATCAGCACATCCACCCATCGCGGGTAGCTTCTCTCCGGGCCGATGCTCACACGTCCCGGGCACTGGGCGGGGTACAGGTGTAATGGGCCTGCACCCGGCTGATCGGCTCACCGGGATTGACGGTCAGCACCTCGGCGACCATGCGTCCGCCGATACTACGGAAGTAAAGGGTGACGGTGTCGACGCAGTACAGCACGTCGACCAGCTCGAAGCGCAGGTCAGGATAGCGGTCCAGGGCCGCGCCGAAGTAGCGGACCACAGCCTCGCGGCCTTTGAGGGTGCTGGAGTCGGTTATTTCCTCCGCGAACGGGGAAACGAGCTCCACATCGGGGGCGTAGAGAAGAGCGATTTCCTTGAGGTCATGCCGGTTCCACACCATCACGTGCTCACGTCCGAACTCAAGGGCGGCCTCGGGAGTCCAAACCATGTCGTTGCCTTTCAGCGGTCGTGACCCGCCGCAGCCTATAGTTCTACGGTGGCATTGTCCCCAGCAGGTCTCGCGGTCAGCCGCCGGCGGGTTTGGGATGGGTGGCGAAGAAGCGCCAGATGGCGTCGGTGGCGTTCAGCGCGGTGGACGGGGGATCAAGGTGCAGCAGGCGCTCCAGCACGGGCTTGGGCTCCCCGCCGGGCCACTGGTGACCTGCCCCGGCGATGGTGACCAGCTCGACGTCGTGACCGGCAGGGCAGCGGGCCACCGACGTCGTGACCGACCCGGCCGTCTCGACCGTCGGCGCGGGACAGTGATCGACCTCGCGCCAGGTTGCGATCAGGGACGGAACCGCAGGCCCGTTGATCTTTGCGGTGCCGTCGCCCTGGCCACCGTTGTAGGGGATGTTGTGATCGGCGGTGCCGTGAAGGTGGATGACCGCGACGGGCGCCGGCGCTGGGCACGGGCCGAGCAGGGTGGCCGAGTCCGGCCCGATGGCGGCGAACACGGTGGTGTCGCAGGCCAGCCGGTAGGCGAGCATCCCGCCGTTGGATATGCCTGTGGCGTAGACCCGGGTCGGGTCGATGGGTAGCGCGTGGCTCACGATGGCCACGAGCTGGGTGATGAAGGCCACGTCGTCGACGTTGGTGCGCCCCGGCGTACCGCAACAGCCGCCGCCCACATCCCAGGCATGGTCGATGCCGTCCGGATAGGCGACCATGAAGTGCTGACTGTCGGCCTCGGCGTCCCAGCCGTAGGAGGACTCGGCCTGGGTTCCGCTGCCGTAACCGCCGTGGAGCATGACGACCAGCGGCACCGCGCCCGACAACGGCAGCGACGCCGGCCGGTAGAGGTGGAAGGTCCGCGCCTGCCCGCCGACGGTGATCGTCTGGGTGGACGACCCGACCGCCACCGTCTCAGTCGCCGTGGGCCGGCCGGTGCCCTCCCCCGTGGACGCACCGTGCCCGGGGGTGCATCCGGTCACCATGACGAGCAGACCGACCACTGCTGACACCAGTGCGCGGACGGACGGCGGAGCATGCGCAACGGCGGAGTGTGGGGCCACACGCTCATTGTGGCTCTTAAATGTCAAGAATTGGTAAGAATATATGTCAGAAATGAGTAAGCCCGACGGCGACACCAGCCGACGTGCCGGTGCCTGTCGTGAGCCGCAGATGATCATTGGATGTCACTGGCGGGCGACCTTCGCGGCGACCTGGCTTATCACGTTCTGCTCCCGCGTCCGGTCCGGGACGCCGTTGATCTGACCAAGCACGATAGTGCTCTCGACACGGTCGGACCAGATGAAGATTATGTCGAAGGTAATGTGGATCTTACCGCCGTTGGCGGCGACGGTTATCGCCATGCGTACGGCCTGTGTGGCCCCGGACAGCCCGGGCAGCGCCAGCGTCGAGTCGAGCGTGACCCTCTCGCCGTTGGACGACGCTTCTTGCTCGAGCCCCCGGAGGAAGAGCCGGCCAATGCAGGTGGGCGCCTGCGGACGTCGCAGGATGACCGCGTCACGTGCCACATCCCCCGGGCGATCGATGTCCGCGGACGAGCCGACATGGGCCAGCTCGTCGGGGCTCATCAGGTCGGGACCGTCCGCCGAGTCGATGGAGTTGTCCTGGATCTCGGCGGTCGGCACGCCAAGGCACGATGCGAACTCAGATTCGGAGATCTTCGGGTCCGGTGAGGTGTCGGTGGAGGTGTCCCGGACAAGCCCGGTGGTCTCGGCGCCTTCGGTGACGACGTAGTCGCGGGCGTGCAGGGTCGGGGCCGGCGATGTCGCGGTGGTCTGAGGCAGCGTGCTGGTGCTGCCGCCTGCGGGGGTACCGGTACCGGTACCCCCGCAGGCGGCTAGGCCGAACAGGGCGACCGCCACCACGGCGCCGCCCGCACGGGCCTGCGCCGGAGCCCGACCGTCACACCATCGCAGTACTCCCACAAGTCACCCTAATATGAAGATCTCTGGCAATGTACCGTTACCGGTATCAAACCAGGTTAATATTCCCACCCGTCGGCGTATCAGAGTCCCCCGCCGGCAAGTCCGTTCTGGTCCGGGTTTGCCGCTAACCTGGGTGGCGTCTGCTGGGGGTGACCGCGCGAAGGGAGCAGGGCTGGTGGCTGAGGGTGACTCATCGAGGTGGGATTTCCGGTCGGTGGCTGATCCCGCCGATGCCGGCGCGGTGACCGGCGCGGGCCGGGAATCGGGTGCCGACCTGAACCCGGACATCCCCCACATCGCGCGGATCTACGACTACTGGTTGGGCGGGAAGAACAACTTCGCCGCGGACCGGGCAGTGGCGGAGCAGGCCATGACGGCCATGCCCGACATGCGCGCCAGCGTTCTCAGCAACCGGGCGTTCCTGCGCAGGGCAGTGACCCACCTGGCCGGCGAGGCCGACATCCGCCAGTTCCTGGACATCGGCACCGGTCTACCGTCGGCCGACAACACCCACGAGGTCGCGCAAAGGGTCGCCTCCGACGCCCGGGTCGTCTACGTCGACAACGACCCGATCGTGCTGACGCACGCACGGGCGCTGCTGACCGGTGGCCCCGCCGGCGCCACCGCCTACCTCCACGGTGACGTTCGGGACCCGGCCGCCGTCCTGGCCGGCGCGGCCGAGACCCTGGACTTTCGCCGGCCGATCGCATTGATGTTGGTCGCCATCCTGCACTGCGTCGCCGATGAGGACGATCCGTACGCAATCGTCGCGACGCTGTCCGCCGCACTGCCCGTCGGCAGCGCGTTGGTGCTGTCGCACCCGGCCAACGACGTGAACCCCACGATCGGAGCCGGCGCCGCCGCAGCCCGGATGAACCAGATGATGCCGATGAAAGTTACAATGCGTAGCAAAACACAGGTAAGTCGCTTTTTCGATGGCTGGGAACTGCTCGAGCCCGGTGTTGTGCCGGCGACTCAGTGGGGCACGAACGATCCCACCCCGACAGCGCTGTGGGCCGGCGTCGCACGCAAGAGCGCCCGGGAATAGGGATCTCGGGCCGGCGTCTATTCACGGTCCGCTTCCCACGAGCGCAGCCAGCTTGGTCACGGTCGTCCAGTTCCGGGCTGTAAATGGTGTTCGCAGCTGACGGAGGACACCGGCGAGGGGCGAGTCACGGGAGTTGACCTCGTAGGACAGGTAGAGCTCATGACGGCCGATGCCGATCTCGTCATCGGCGTGCCGTAGCCCCATGCGGGTCACCGTCGGCGCGTCGACCGGATCGGCGAGGAAGGCCACATGCAGCTTTTTCGGTTCCGCCGCCCGCAGCGGGAACGGGTTCGCGGCGACCACCATCGCCAGCTCCTCGGCGCTTCGCAGGAAGAACCTCGATCGGATACCGACCCGCTCGTGCAGCGCCTGCTCCAGTTTCACCGCCAGGCCCACCGGCTCGGCGGTCACCACCGCATTGCCGCTCTGGAGGTACGTCACCACCTCGGTGCATCCCTCGGCCTGTAGGAGCGCCCGGAGATCGGCCATCGCGACCCTATTGCGGCCACCCACGTTGATGCCCTGCAACAGTAGGACACATCTCTGCATCGTCATCACGTTAATCGTCATCACGTTATCAGCGCAACGACGGGCGCCGAACCGTTCCACCGTTTGGCTCCTCGCTGGTCTGTGGCAAGAGTCCCTCATAATGCGCCCGCTAACCAAAATGCATGTACATGGGCAGCGGAAAATGTCATGCGGCAAACCTGCCACGGTCGATCCGGGTGCCGAGGAGTGTGTCGATCTGCACACGCCGCACTGGCACGGCAACACCGTGACGGCGATGGGTATGGCGACCGCCGGCTTTCGGCTGTTTTGGCACGCTCTCAGTGGTATGCGTCCGCTATCGGGCAACCGGCTCTCCATGATCGTGTTACAGCTAGAGACCGTCACCCTTGGTAACTAGTATCACTGAAAGTTCTTCGCCAGTCTCTTAGCGTAAGGGTGCTCACTGTCACGGTGGGTAACGGGGATGACCGCCGAGGCCCGTCCGCATCCCCGTGCCGGCGACACGCACGCGGACGGGACCCGGGTGCACTGCCCGGACGGCGGCAGAGGGGCGATGGCAATGTCCATCTCAAGCCGCGCAGTCTCACCGACGGTCACCGCGGTCTCCTGTGCTGTTGCCGTCGCGGTGGCTCTTGCGCCGTGTCCGGCCACCGCGAGCGAGCCAACCACGCATGTCGGACCAGCGGTGACTATCACCCCGTCGGTGACTATCGCACCGTCTTTGACCGACGCACTCTGGTACAACTCGCAATTTTCGCCGTCCAGTACCGTCCAAGCGGCGGCGCTGGAGTACCCGGGCCAACTGTTGAGCCGAGGAAGCCGCGGGGAGACGGTTGCAGAGGTCCAGAGCCGGTTGGGGATCGTCGCGGACGGAGAATTCGGACCGCGGACCGAGAGCGCCGTCCGGAGCTTCCAGGCTGGCGCCGGTCTGGTGACCGACGGCATTGTCGGCCCGTTGACCTGGGGCGCGCTCTTCGGCACGTCAACGGCGCAGCCGCCGGAGCCGACCGGCGGCTCGGGTTCACTGGGTGCGGCAGCGGTCGCGGTCGCCGCACAGCAGATCGGAAAGCCCTATCGCTATGGCGGTGCCGGCCCGAACGACTTCGACTGCTCAGGTCTGATCCAGTACGTCTACACGCAACTGGGCGTATCGGTGCCTCGCACGACCTACGAGCAGTTCGATGCGCTACCTCCGGTCAGCCGGGCCGACGTCCGCCCAGGTGATGTGATCTTCTTTTTGGACGATCAGGGGCAGGCGTATCACGACGGCCTGTATGCCGGCGGTGGACAGATGATCATTTCTCGTCGCCCCGGCACATACGTCCAGTATCAGCTGATCTGGACAGATAACTACCGTATCGGGCGGGTATGAAGCTACTCGTCCGCTATTTCGATCCGGCGATCATCGTTGTGATCCTACTCACGCTTGTGATCACTGCGATCACCGCACTCGCCATCGGCTGACCACGGAATATCCAAAATGCCCGGTTCGCCGCCCACAAGGCGGGCCGGGCATTCACAAGATGTACTACATCGCATACTGCGAGTTTCACATCTGCGACCGCGCGGCGACCGGCGACATCACGATGCGACCTGTGACACAAACCGCGGACGTGACCGTTCCGGAACCCTTGCTATCCGGTCGAGAGCCGTCTACGTTCCTCGGTTAACGAGACGAGACAGGTTCGTTTCCGGTGTACATGGCGCCAGCGATGCGGTGCACTCCACGCCGGTGAACCGTGCCGTCGTCTTTTCGTAACAGTCGTCGTCCCACCCGAGTCGTCGTCCCACCCGAGCAGAGTAGATGTGCGTCACAACACATCTACATGGTGCTCGTCCCTGTTATGTCCGCCACAAGCGATGTCCAGCAGGAGACGGTATGCCCAGTCAGCCGCGTTCGCTACCCTCCGGTAGCGATGCCGTTCCCAACTCCCTGTCCACGTTGCGCACGGATGCAACCATGATCGGCAAAAGGCCATGAGCGCCGGGGTACCGGTCCTGCCCGGACGAGACCTCCCGCCACAGCCCTACGGCCCCGGCTGGCCCGCATACTGGCGCCAGGACGCGGCATGTCGGGACGGGGATCCCGATGCCTTCTTCCCACCTGACGGGCGTAACACCAAGGCCCGCGCCGCTGCCGAAATCCGAGCCCGCAAGATCTGCGCGAGCTGCCCGGTACGACGGGCCTGTCTGGCCACAGCGTTGTTCCGTCAGGAGGAACACGGCGTGTGGGGTGGGCTTACGTCAGATCAACGTAATTCAATCGTGCCGCGCGGCCGGCTGACCGCGGACGACGCGCTGGCCTATGCCGATCGCCTCCTACTGTCCACCTACGCTACGAGCTGATCTTATCACTTCCGTCGGCGACATCCTCGTTGCCCCCGGTGTGGCGTCCGCCGGCTCGTGGTCGACGCCACACCGGGGCCAACGAGCCAGCCGGCCGCGGGACTTCCTTGGAGCGCCCGGCAATAGAGGCGCTCTTAATCTGCCGGATCCGGCCGCCTACCTCGACGGTGCGGAAAGGAACCATTGACGCCCCGGGCCGGGATGGGCAGGCTGCGTGTCGTTGCCGTCCGAGGAGGAGCTTCGTGTCAGGGTGTTCCGCGCCTGGTCACGGCGTCCGGTTGTCCGCCACGTCCACGCAGGTCGCGTGGTGAGGCCGCCGCGTCGTCTCCTGCTGTTGCGTCACGGCAAGTCGGACTGGGCCGACAGCTCGACCCCGGACGCCGAGCGGCCGCTGTCGCCTCGCGGCCGGGCCGCGTGCGAGCTCATCGCGGAGCATTTGCGCGCTGATCAGCTCATCCCCGACCTGGTGCTGTGTTCATCCGCACGCCGCACCCGCCAGACCGTTGAGCACATTGCCGGGGCACTTCCGCCTGACGTCCCGGTACTGACCGAGGACAGGCTCTATCTCGCCGATGTCGCCGATCTCCTCGACCGTCTCCGGGAGCTGGATGACGGCGTACCCACCGTCCTGCTGGTGGGCCACAACCCCGGTATGCAGGCACTGGCAGCCGGTCTGCTGCCGGTCGGCGAGCGTCCCCGCATTCCGACCTTTCCCACGGCCGCGCTTGCGGTGGAGGACCTCGCCGTGGGTCGCTGGGCGGAACTCGGACCCAGTACGACCCGCCTGGTGTCGTTTGTCACCCCGCGCTCGCTGACGAGCGCGTCCAGCCGCTGACGACCGGACGGCGGGATCGGGTCAGTAAGCCTGTTCCATGATGCCGGAGGCGACCGCGGTGATCATGCCGGCGACCAGCGCCACGCCGGTCACGATCCACAGGGGAACGGAGTGGAGCACGAGCGCGAAGGTCCCGATCGAGAAAGCCGCGATGATCAGAAATACCGCGGCCCACGAACCCGTGTTCGCCTTGTGGTGACCGCCCGAACCCGCCACGTCCGCTCCCCTTATGTCGTCCACGAAACTCTGCCGACGCTGACACTACCCGCGAGGCGCGGTGGAAACCCGCCGAGGTGGACGGCTCCAGCCGGGTTCAGCCGGGCTCAGCAGGCTTAAGCAGGGTTACGAGGGGTTTACGAGTAGCCGGCGAGCCGCGCGAGGTCGTCCAGCTGTTCGCTGAGCCACCGTCCCACATCATGGGTGCGCACCTGATCGGCAGCCGCGGCCAGACGCCGGTGGCGTTCCTCCACCGGCATGGTCAGGGCCTCGTACAGGGCGTCGGCCATCTGTTGTACGTCAAAGGGATGCAGCGTCACCGAGTACTCGCCGAGCTCCTCGTGGGCGCCGGCGTTCTCCGACAGCGCCAGCACGCCGCCACGGCGGTTGACTACGGCGACCTCCTTGGTCACGAGGTTCATCCCGTCCGCGATGGCGTTGACCATAATCACATCACAGATCGAGTAGGCGGCCACCGCAAGTGGGAAGTCCTCGGCCATCCGCAGGTCGATGGGCTGCTGCCCGTCTTTGGTGTGCCGGGCGTTGATCTCGGCGACAACTGCGCCGATCAATGCGATGTAGTCGGCGTACTCGGGCACGTCCGTGCGGCTCGGCTGGAGCAGGGCGAGGAAACTGACCTTTCCGACCAGCTCCGGATGTTGGTCGAGCAGCGTGCCGAACGCGAGGAAGCCGCGCACGACGTTCTTGCTCGGATCGGTGCGGTCCACCCGCAGGATGAGCTGGCGGTCCCCGTCGAGGAAGGCGTACCGCAGCATGGCGACATGCCCGGCGACCTCTTCGGTGCCCAGGATCGCATCGAGCGCGGCCGGGTCCACCGAGATCGGGTAGTACCGGGCCCGGACCGTCCGATCGCCGACTGTGACCAGCAGGTTGTCGAGGTCGACGTCCAGGCCGAGCAGTTCCTGCGCGCACAGGACGAAGTGACGGGCGTAACGCCGGGTGTGAAAGCCGACGACGTCACTGCCCAGCAGCCCGCGCAGCAGCCGCTCCCGGATGCCGGCGGGCAGCACGCGCCACTCGTCCGGGCTTGGCCACGGGATGTGGACGAAGTGGGTGAGCACGACGTCCGGGCACAGTTCCCGGACCCGTTCGGCAACCAGGTAAAAATGGTAATCCTGCAGCAGAACGAGGGCCTTGCCACCGCGGGCGCGGACTTCGTCGGCGACGGCGTCCGCGTATGCCCGGTTGACCGCGGCGTAGCCGTGCTCGAACGCGTCATGCTCGGCCTGGGTGATGATGGGCGAGAGCGCCCGACCGTACAGTCCGTGCTGGACGAACCACAGGATCGGGTTCGACCAGACACTGTAGAAGTCGGCATAGGCCGCGGGGTCGGTGACGACCAGGTGTACCCGGATGGTGGGACCGTCGGCGTCTCCTTCGACCACATGCGCCGACGGCGAGGTCTGGACGACGATCGAACCGCCCAGCGCTTCGCCTGCGACCACGGTGTCCTCCGCGGTCGCCGCCCCGCAGACCCAGACGGCGTCGTCGAGGTGCTCGGCGAGGCCCGACAGCGCTGAAACGAGGCCCCCCGCCCCTCGGGTGACCGTTCGTCCCGAAGCGTCACGGTCGAAGCTCACCGGGCCGCGGTTGGACAGAAGTACAAGCGGCAGGTCGAGCATTCTGCTTACCGGCACGGTGGTGCGGCCTCCTCAGTCGCGTGGCAGCGGCGCCGGACGGATGCCGGACCCGTGAACTGCCACGCGTTGGTACTTTCCCGGGCCGCCGACGGTGCGGCAGGAGCCGTGATCGCGCCACCGTCGGCCCGGCTTGTCCTAGTCGGGCCGACGGTGGCACGAAAGAAACCATGATCATACCGTCGGCGACCGACTGGACAACTCGGACTTTAGTAAGGCCGGCTAAAGGATGCATCGCGTCGCGGACAACCCGCGGAATTGTTACCCAGATCTTCATCCGCGACACGCTGACAATCGAACGCGGGCCATTGGTCACGAAAATTTGTGCTATTTCTCACAACTAGTTGATTTATATCAATACTCTAATGGCGCCATGAGGGCACTTCAAAGTCCGTCGCTGTAGTCCCGGACCTCCTGGACAGCGGATCCCAGAGCTGCCAGCGACTCCTGGATGCGTTCGCGGGTTTCCATCAGGGCGCTCGTCAGCTGTTCCACGGCCCGGTGGGCGCTGCCGTCGGTCGCAGCCAGGACGATTGCCTGCGCTTCTTCGATCATGGTCAACGCGCCGTCCAACTGGCCGACGACCTCATCAGTGCGCTTGAACGCCTCGCCAAGCTGGGACTTGACGTCGGCGATGGTGCTGGTCACAGAGATCCTGCCCTTCTTCTGTCGCCGCCGCGGGGATCGGGTCCGGACAACCGCCGGTTCATGTGCGCCGCGGATCTCGCGGATCTCGCGGTGCTCCGATGCCGAGCCCGAAGCGGACGGCCAGCACAACCGCCACCAGGGAAGCGATCAAGCCAGGTGGGTTCAGGGGCGCGACCCGGGCGGTCGCCAGCACCGCGGCGCCGGCTGTACCCGCTCCGAGCAACGCTGCCCGGGCCACCTCGATGCGGCTCGCGTCGGTGAGGACCACCACGCACACGCCGGCGACCAGCGCGCCACCGGCCAGGGACGCGAGCGCCTCGACGCCGAGGAACACCCGCAGCGCGGTGACCGTGCCGGCTACCAGCAGACAGGCCAACCCGATGATCATCGCTGCGGACGTCGTCGGGCCCGCCCGTGTGATCGCCCGCAGCTCGGCGGCGTGCCCCATCGCGGTGAGACACAGTTCGTGAGCACGGGCCGGCGCTGCGGCCGGGTCGAATTCGACGGGATCATCGGCTCCCACGGCGGGCCGCCCCGAGCGGGCCGTGCGCTCCAGCGCCGTGCCGGTGGACCGCCCGCGCCCGCTGCCAGCACCGCGACGGTGCGTGGCCCGAACGGCTGAGCGGTCCGTACGTTTGCGCAGGGCCACAGCAGCCACATCGTCATGATCGAATTCCGTCACCGGAGCGGGGCGAAGCTGGTCGAGGTCACTGATGCCGTGATGGGCGAGGGGTTCGGCCACCGTCCGCCACACTTCGTCGACTCTGGAACGGATGGCATCGGCGGACTCCCGGTGCGTGCGCGCCAGCGCAGCGCGCCGTTCCCGGCCGGCCAGTACCCGGTCCGCCACTTTCGTGCGAGCCTGGTCAAGCTCGGCGAGCAGCGCCCGATACTGCGCGATCGCGATCCTCGGATCGTCGAGATCGGGATCACGGGGATCACGCAGGTCGCCGCCGTCACGATCGGGCTCACCGTCGGGCACAGGGAGAGATCTACCCAATTGGTCGGGCATACCAACCAACGCCCGGTAACCGTGGGTTCCATCGGAGGTCGACCGCGGGTTCCCGTGACCGTTGTGGTCAACTCCCATGACCGGCCCGGTCATCGTGCGTCCACCCGCCGCTGCAACGGCGCGAACGGGATGATCGTGCGTGCTTCCGCCTGACCGTTGCGGTCGAACAGGACTGCCCGGTTGGCGCTTGTCACCGCCGTGACCGACCGGTTTCCGGCGAGGCTGAACAGATCATTGCCGGGAACGCCGACCGCGATCCATGCCCCGACGTCGTCCCGATGCGTGGGACCAAGGTCATCGAGCAGGCGACCTGGGCCGCGCCACCAGCCGAGCAGGTGCACCCGCTGAACCGGGCCCCGGCGGGTCACGAAACGCAGATCATCCAGGCCGGAGCGACGACTGACCGGGTCCTTGGCCTCAAGGACCCCGCGCCCCGCATCGGCGGCGAACAGGACGAGCAGCCGTAGCGGCTGGGCCGGCCCGTGCTGCGGGCCCGTCTCCACCGCCAGTGCCGACTCCTCCCTGGCCCGCACCGCGTCACTGGTCTGGGCCAGCACGCGGCGCAGGGCGGCCGGCGGATGAACCTCGGCAGCCTGGCCGAAGGCCCGGACCCGCTCGGCCAGGATGTCGGCGACCGGGGCCATCTCGCCGGTGACGGCGACGATGTCGACCCCCAGCCCGTCCGGCCCGGCCTGGGCTGCCAGGCTCGTGACGGCCGCGTGCAGCACGCCGACGGCCTCACGCCGCAGCGGTCCGAGAACCGCCAGGTTGCGTCCTGGCAGCGGGGACAAGCGGACGCCAACGGCGGCGGGATGCAGATCGAGGGGAACCCCGACGAGCGCCAACGGTTCGGCGACCTCCCCATCGTCATGGTGACCGGGATCCTGGTGACCGGGATCCAGCCCGTCGCGGTCAGGCCCGCCGCGGTCGAGCGGTGCGGGCGTGCCCGCCAGCGAACGGAACAACGGATTGTCGTCCAACAGCGCCGGGGCGTGGCCTACGAAGACCTTCGGCGGCCGGTTCCCCGCGGCGCGGGACACGTTCGTACGGGACACGTTCGCGCTGGACAGGCTCGCACGCAGCGTGGCGAGCAGTGCCGGCTCCGGATAGGCGACCCGGACGAGCTCGTTGCCGGCCGGGTGGCCGTTGCGCCGGTTGACGATGGCCTCACCGACGCCGGCCAGTGCTCCGGCCGCCTCGTTGGTGGTCGACAGCAGCACCCGTGACTCCGAGATCGAGGTACGCAGCGCGATGCGCAGCGCGAACTGCCCGAAGATCGATCCACGTTTACCGGCCGTCGCATCCAGAGCGTCGATACCCGACAGGGTCTGGCTGGCCAGCAGCAGGTGGATCCCGTAGGCGCGCCCCTGGCGCGCCAACACCTCCAGGTGCGAGACCGCCTCCCGCGACACCGCGTCCAGCGGCGTGAGCATCACCTGGAACTCGTCGATCACTATCATGATCCGTGGCCAGCCGGTACCGACCTGCGCGGCTCGCAGGCCGCGCAGGTCCCGGGCCCCGACGGCCCGCATGGCGAGGGCCCGGCGTTGCATCAGGGCACGGACGTGGCGCAACACGGCGACCCCGAACTCCCGGTCGCTGTCCATGCCGATCGTGTCCGCATGCGGCAGCACGAACGGGTCGTCACCGCGGGGAGCGAACTGGGCGAACTCCAGCCCCTCCTTGAAGTCGAGCAGGTGAAATCGCAGCTGGTCTGGGCCATAGCGGGCAGCCAGGCCATACACCACATCAAGGAGCAAGGTCGATTTGCCCGCTCCGGCCTGCCCACCGACCAGCGCGTGGACGGTGTCGTCGTCGAACCGCAACGTCACCGGGCCG
>NZ_CAUVXL010000128.1:17154-22255 GCF_963555915.1 Protofrankia sp. Cas4 | reverse complement strand
TCCGGGCCGAACGCCACCGGAACAGCAAGACCGCCGGCGGCGTCAAAGCTCCACAGCGTCTCGGGTAGCAGGGCGCGCGCGTTCGGCGGCCGGGCGGCCTCGTGGGCCGCGGCGGCAGCCACGATCTGGGCCACCGCGGCCACCAGATCGGGGGGCGGGGGTTCATCCAGGTCGCATCGAAGTGGACCCGACAGCGAGCAGCGCCAGCTCGGCCGGTCGCCCTCGGGCCGGCCCGGGTCCCCGGCAGGACGATTCCCGCCGTCGTCGGTCAGCCACAGAGTCTCGGCGTGCGCCAGGGTGTCATGCCCGCGTCGGGCACCGGGGGCGGCGGCGCCCTCCTCCGCCAGGACGATGACGTGCACACCGCATGCAGGACCCTGGGCGGCGACCGCCGCCAGCGCCCGAGCGGCGTCGTCGGCCAGCGACGGCCAGGCCAGCAGTACCAGCAGCCGCCAGGGCTCGGCCCGCGGCAGGCCGGCGGCTTCTCGCTCCCGCAACGAGGCGAACCGGCCGCCGAGCCGGTCGACCGTGATCCGCCCCACCTCCGCGGAAAGCTCCGCGAGCACGCCTTCCAGGCGGGTTCGGGTGGTCAGGGTGGGGCTGGCGACGCCGGCGGCCCGCAGCGGGGCGAAACCTGCAAGCCCGGCCCCCAGCTCATAAGGGTCGTAGACGATGACCCGCACCGACCCGGCCGGCGCCGCCGCGAGCACCCGGGTGAGCAGGCCGCGCACAACGCCGACCCCCTCACCCCGGCGGTCACGGTCCACCACGATGCGCAGGTTGCCGCCGTCGAGCAGGCTGACGGCGAGGGGAACCTCGGCGGCGACTCCGCCGGGCAGCAGCGGTGGGACGATCACTCTCCCCACCCGCCACAGGCCTGGCCGGTAGTGCCGTTCCGCGGCTCCCTGCACGGGTACGCCCGGTGCTGACACTCCCTGCACGGACACTCCCTGCACGGACACTTCCGGTGCGGACACCGGCTCGCCAGGCGTGGGGTGCCCGGCCAGGCCGGCCTGGCGCACCGGCGTCCACGCCGGCGCCGACCACCGTGCGCCGGCGAGAGCGGGCGCCTGCTCACGGGCGATCGAGGCCGCGGCGCTGAGCGCGATGGGCACCCGCTGCGCAGCGCTGGATCCGGTGTGCCAGGCGTCGTCGGGCCAATGGAGCTGGTCGGTCGGACGCGTACCGGTACCCGCAAGGGGCGCGTCCGGTTCGGGCAGCTCGACCTGGTCGGCCAGTGCCTCCAGCCGATCGGCGAGGCTCAGCGCCTCACCGAGGCATGTCTGGATGCCAGTGACCAGCGTCCGCACTCGCCGAGTGCCCGACACCGCGACCTCCCCGCGATCAAGCAAATGGCACGACGATGGTGGTGTGGCGTCCTGGCCGACCCGTGACCTACCGGTAGAACCAACCTAACGACGAGATCCGACGAAGGCGGGGTTTTCCCTTGACTGGGTGGGCCTGCGCCGATGTGACGCTACCGGACGGGCCGGCGCCTCATGCTCCCCGTCCCCGCGGGTTCGGTCCAGCAACGTGACCACGGTCGGGTAGCCGCGTCGGCCCCCGGGCTTCCCGCTGGTTCAGGCTGAGCTGCGCCGGCCGCGCCGGTTGGCCAGCTCGTCCCCGGGATGACCGACGGCGACGTGCGCCGGGTGCCCGACCGGTCCCGGGCGTTCGGGCCGCTCGGTCGGCAGTTGCGACAGCTGCCCGCGCATGTCCCGCACGGCCCGGCCGACCGCGATCGCGAAGACCCCCTGCCCTCCTTGGACGAGGTCGATGACCTGGTCGTCGGAGGTGCACTCGTACACCGTCGACCCGTCGCTGACCAGGGTGACCCTGGCAAGATCGTCGATCCCGCGGACGCGCAGGCAGTCCACGGCGGCACGGATGTTCTGCAGGGAGACCCCCGCCTCAAGCAGTTTGCGTACGACCCGCAGAACCAGCACATCGCGAAAGGAGTACAGCCGCTGGCTACCCGACCCGGTGGCGCCTCGCACGCTCGGCACGACAAGCCCTGTACGGGCCCAGTAGTCGAGCTGCCGATAGGTGATCCCCGCAGCGGCGCACGCGGTGGGCCCCCGGTAGCCGACATCATCGCCAGGAGGTTGAGGAAGATCATCCGGGAAGAGCTGACCTTGCTCGATCATCGCCGTCCGATCATCGCTGTCGCCATCCGTCCCACCAACCGGCTCCCGGGCTCACCCGGCCCCGCCACAGCATCGCCGTGCGCGGCCGCCGTGGCGGGACCGCAACCTCGACTCGACGGTAAGAGCCCTCGACGGTTGGATCAATGATCAGGATTGACGTGTCCCGCAACCGCATGAAAGCACGCCCAGCCCGAACTATTGAGGATACAACCGCACACGTGCCGCAACGGCTCGCAATGCCGCCTGGTGCTGCCACCTGGTGACGCCGCCCGGTGACGATCCTGATCCACCGCGTGACGGGGAATACACGATCAGGAGCCTGGTGTGTTGAAGTCCTCCGGTGAGATCGTGTCCAGGAACTCTCGGAACTTCTCCAGCTCGCTCTCCTGCTCCTGCTCCTGATCCTCGGGCACGGTGATGCCAGCCTCGGCGAGTACCGACTCCTCGCCGTAGACGGGTACCCCCATCCGCATGGCCAGCGCGATGGCGTCCGACGGCCGGGCCGAGACCTCGACTCCGTTTCCGAACACGAGCGTCGCGAAGAACACTCCGTCCTGGAGATCGTTGATGGTCACCCTCGTGAGTTCCGTCTGCAGGGCCTGCAGCACATCACGCATGAGATCGTGGGTCATCGGACGGGCGGTCGTGATGCCCTCCTGCGCGAACGCGATGGCTGTCGCCTCCACCGCGCCGATCCAGATGGGCAGGTAGCGCTCACCTCCGACCTCCTTCAACAGGACGATCGGCTGCTTCGACGGAAGCTCGACACGAACGCCGACGATGTCCAGCCGATGCACCGATCTACCTCCTCGCACAGGTGAGCAGGACGGGATGATCTGAGCGGAAACTGTAGACGCCCACCGGGTGACAGTATCCCCGTCGCTGGAGTTCGTCAGCGTGCCCGGTGCATCCGGAAAGATCGACTACCGTGGACATCTTCCACCCCACTGTCAACGATAGGTGCCCGCGGGCGAATCGGCCTGCGAAAGACTGATCCACGGACATGCCGAGGTGGCGTCATCAGCTCGGCCCGGCCCGCAACCGTGAGCGCAGCAGGGCGGCGTGCAGCCGAACCAGCAGACCCGCGAGCTCGTCCACGGTGTCCTGCGCGTGCCCGCCGGGACGGTCGCGCTGCCCCCGTAGGGGGGCCGCCACCTGTTCGATCAGTCCCGCTTCCCGATCGGCCGCGACCCGCGAGGAACGCAGGTGACGAGGCTGGACGCCAAAGGCGCTCAGCGCGGCGAACGTGCGTGCGACCGCCAGCGCGTCCCCGTCGAAATAGCTACCGCCGGGGCGGGGCGCGAGCAGCCCGTACTGTTCGAGTTCGACAAGTTGATCGTCACCGATGCCGGTGGCGGCGAGCAGCTCCCGGCGCGACATCCGCACCGTCTCGCCGCCGTCGACGATCATGTCCAGGACGCGGGGCGGGGGTGGTGCGACCGGGCGAGGGCCGGACCGCTCACGCGGGTGCTCGCCGCGGTCGATGGACTCCAGTTCCTCTTTGATCACTCGCAGCGGCAGAAAGCGTTCCCGCTGTGCACCGAGTATGTAACGGAGTCGACCCACATCATCGGATGAGTACTTGCGATAGTTCGCATTCGTCCGGGCCGGGACCACCAGACCTTCCGCCTCCAAATATCGGATCTTGGACAGCGTCACGTCGGGATAGTCCAGCCTCAGTCGATCGAGTACCTCGCCGATGTTGAACGTCTTCGCGGGGGAGCCACCCGCCGGGGCCCGAGCGGGCATCGGCACGGACGATGTCGTGGCCCGACCGGCGTTCATCGATGGGACCATCGGCTCACTGGGGCCCCCCGCCACCCGTCGCCATGATTGATCCAGTCAGGAACACCAGTCGGAATTTGCCGATCTGGACCTCGTCACCACTGGACAGTTCGGCCGAGTCGATCCGCTCCCGGTTGAGATAGGTGCCGTTGAGGCTACCTACGTCACGAACGGCAAAGCCCTTCGTGTACGGAGACCGATGGAACTCGGCGTGACGGCGCGACACCGTCACATCATCCAGGAAAATATCGCTTTCCGGATGCCGGCCCGCCGTCGTCAGGTCGGCATCCAGCAGGAAACGGCTGCCCGCGTTGGGCCCTCGCTTGACCACGAGCAAACCTGAACCCGGTGGCAACGCGTCAACGGCGGCGACGGCATCCCGCTCGGTCGACTCGTCGACGTGATCACCCTCGATACCCGAAAGGGCTGCGGCAAGGTTGAGCGTCGACGTCTGCTCGGCAGGTCGTTCCGGCGCGACGGGCTCACCTGGACGTACCAGTGGAGACCCACACCGCGCGCAGTACAACGCATCAGTCGGGTTCTGCTGTCCGCACCTCGTGCAGAACACGGTCGCGTCTGCTTCCTGCCGGACCGCCGCGGGTGCGGTTGGGTCGGCCGCTCGGGCCACCTGCCTGGGGTGGCGAAAGTTCGATTCCTCCTCGGGGACACCCACCCACCGCGCGGACGGCCCCGAAGCCGGAAGGGTCGACACCGACCGCGACATCCCGGCCTCGTATCGCCTTCCCGGCGCACAATGAGGCTAGTGCATCGGGTCCACTACCGCGCAAAGGGAGTAGGTCAGCTATTCCTGCGTGGCGTGGACCTGAACGCCAGACTACATGTGCAGATCATCACGTTCGCTTCACGTGCTGGGCGTAGGCGTCCGCGTCGAGCAGGGAATCGGTCGTCCCGGCGTCGTCGACGGCCACCTCGACCAGCCAACCCTCACCGTAGGGATCGGAGTTGACCAGCTCCGGAGTGCTGTCGAGCACCTCGTTGCGAGCGATCACCTCCCCGGAGACCGGGGCGTAGACGTCCGAGACGCTCTTGGTCGACTCTACTTCGCCGAACGGCTCACCGGCCTGCACCCGGTCACCGACCGCCGGCAACGTCACAAACACGATGTCTCCGAGCGCTTCCTGTGCAAACGAGGTGATACCCACCCGCAC
>NZ_CAUVXL010000128.1:0-16740 GCF_963555915.1 Protofrankia sp. Cas4 | reverse complement strand
AGTGCCGCTGGTCACCCGGATCCACTCGTGCTCTGTGGTGTACTTCAGATCTTCCGGGTACACTGCGTATCGCCTCCCAGCCGTCGGTTCCGAACCATCGAAAAGATCAGTACCGCTTTGCGGAGAGCGAACCGGGTGTCCCGACGGATCCCGGGTCGGGAACCCGATCCGACACATCCGGTTTCCGGCGGTCCTTGCCGGTGACGTCGCCGGTGACGTCACCCGTCACGAACAGGGTGCTCCAGTGGTCCAGGAGATGCTCTGCCGTGGTGGCATCGCGGCCCTCGGCCCACAGATGGGTGACGGCTTCGGCCGGGTCCGGGAGTACCAGGACCCATGAGCCGTCCGGCAGGATCACCCGAACGCCGTCGGTGGTGTCGATGGTGCACCCGCTGTCGGTGTCGACCGCCTCCATCACCCGCCGCATCACCATGCCCTTGGCCGCCCACGGCGTCGGCACGGATCTGCGGAGCACGGACACGGCCGGGATGCGCGCGTCGATCGCGCTCAGGGTCAGCCGGGTCCGGGCGACCAGCGCGGCCAGTCTGACGAACGCGGCCAGGCCGTCGATCGCCGGCGCGAACTCGGGTACCACGAATCCCCCGCGGCCGTCCGCGGCGAACACGACGTTCGGCTCGCTCGCGGCCCGGGTGAGGTCGGCGGCCGACAGTGAGGTGCGCCGGACCGTCAGCCCGTGGAAGCGGCTCACCTGGTCCGCGACCCGGGTGGTGGTGACCGGCAGCGCGACGTGCGCTCCCCGGTTCTCGGCCGCGACAAGGTCGAGGAACACCAGCAGCGCCCGCTCGTCGTCGATCAGGTCGCCGCGTTCATCCACGATCGTGATGCGGTCACCGACGTTGTCGAAACGGACGCCGACGGCAGCCCGCGAGCTGGCGACGAGCGCGCCGAGGCGGTCCAGGGCGCGGCGGCGATCGTCCGGCGTCTGCGCCGGGACGGTCTCGTCCAGCCGGCCGTTGACGGTGAGGACGTCCACCCCGAGCCGGCCCAGCAGGGTGGGCAGGACCAACGAGGTCGTTCCCCCGGCCGGATCGATCACGATTTTGAGGTTGGCTTCGGCCAGGCCGGCGGTGTCCACCCGGTCCAGCAGGTCGCGGGTGTAGATATCGGCGGTACGGGCGGGGAAGCGCAGCTCCCCGATCTCTTCGGGAAAAGCCCGCCGGAATTCCTGGCGGCTGACGACCCGATCGAGCGTGCGCTGCATGGCAAGCGAAAGATCGCTGCCCTCGGAGTCCATGAAGCTGATGTCCACCCGCTCGGCGTCCCCCGGTGTCGTGCGCACCATGATTCCGCCGGCGGCATCGGAGGCGCGGACGTCGAAGCGGGCCACCGGCATCGGCGCGACCTCCAGATCCCGCACGTCCATCGCGCTCGCGGTGAGCGCACTGATCATCGCCCGTTTGAGCGCCCGGGCGGCCCGTGAGCCATCCCGGACCGTGGTCACCGTGGATCCCTTGCGCAGGGTCGTGGCATAGGCGCTGGCGAGGCGGACCACCAGTTCGGGGGTGATCTCGACGTTGATCAGCCCCGACACCCCCCGGGGGCCGAACAGCGAGCGCTGTCCCCGGGATTCCCAGATGACGCTGGTGTTGACCACCGCGCCGGCCTCGATGGTCTTGAACGGGTACACCATGACGTCGTGGGAGACGAACGACTCCTCCTCAAGCACGCACTCGTCGCCGACCACCGCGCCCTCCTCGACCCGCGCGGCCCGCAGCACGTCGGTGCTCTTACCGATCACGCAGCCCCGCAGGTTGGTCAGCGACCCGATCAGAGCGTTGTCCTGGACGACGGCCCGGTGCAGGAAGGCGCCCGATTTGACCACGACGTTACTGCCGATGACGGTGAACTCACGCAGCTCGGCACCGGCCTCGATCTTCGTGTAGTCACCGATCACCAGCGGACCGCAGAGCACCGCCTCCGGATGGACGTCGGCGTCCCGTCCGACCCACACCCCCGGCGAGACCTCGAACCCGCCGATCTTCACGTCGACCTGGCCGTTGAGGACATCGGCCTGGGCCCGAAGGAAGCTCGGGATGGTGCCGACATCCTCCCAGTAGCCACCCACGACGTAGCCGAACAGGGGCGCGCCGGCAGCCAGGAGCTGGGGGAAGACGTCCCCCGACCAGTCCACCGACTCTCCGACCGGAACGTGGTCGAGCACCTCCGGTTCCATCACGTAGATGCCGGTGTTGACCGTGTCGGAGAAAACCTGCCCCCAGGTCGGTTTCTCCAGGAAGCGGATGATCCGGCCGTTGTCGGACGTGATGACGATCCCGAACTCCAGGGGATTCGGGACGGCCTTGAGCGCGATCGTGACCAGCGCACCCTGCTTGCGGTGGTAGGCGACCAGCGAGGTCAGGTCGATGTCGGTGAGCGCATCCCCACTGATCACCAGAAACGGATCGTCGCGCAACGCGTCCTGTGCGTTGCGGACGCTGCCGGCCGTCCCCAGCGGTGTGGTCTCGGTCGCGTACGACAGGTGCATACCCAGCTCGTCGCCGTCACCGAAGTAGGTCCGGACGTGGGCCGCGAGGAACTGCACCGTGATCACGGTCTCATCGAAACCGTGCCGTTTGAGCAGCCGCAGCACATGCTCCATGATCGGACGATTGACGACGGGGAGTAGCGGTTTGGGCTGATTGGCGGTCATCGGGCGCAGGCGCCTTCCTTCACCGCCCGCCATCACGACGGCTCTCACCGACCCACCTCCGCGTCTGCCCGGCCGGCCTCGCCGCGGTCGGCTCCGGGCGACACCGGCGGTTCGGTACCGCTGCCCGCCCGCGCAAGCTGGCGGACCTGTACCCAGTAGAGGATCGCGGACCACCAGTACAGAGCGGTACCCCAGATGGCGAACGCCCACCCGAGCGGACGGGAGACGCTGGCGAGCCAGTTGTCGCCCGCTGACAGCAGCAGCAGCGGGAAGGCGTAGAGCAGGTTGAACGTCGCGGCCTTGCCCAGGTAATGCACGGGCAGGGTGGGGCCGTAGCCCAAGCGGCGCAGCACCGGCACGACGCCGGTGATCGCGACGTCCCGGCCGATGAGCAGCGCGGCGAACCACCAGGGAACGATCTCGCGCAGCGTCAGCGCAATGATCGTCGCCAGGATGTACAGGCGGTCCGCCAGCGGGTCGAGGAGAATCCCGAGCCGGCTGGTCTGCCCCAGCGCCCGGGCAAGTTTGCCGTCGAGATAGTCGCTCACGCCGGCGAAGGCGAGTACTGCGAGCGCCGCACCGTCAGCCTTGGGACCCAACGCCAGCCACAGGAACACGGGTACCCCGGCCAGGCGCAGCGCGGAGAGCACGTTCGGGATCGTGAGTACCCGGTCGGACGGATGGATCGCCGTGGTCACCCTCGACACCCCTTCGCACCCGGACCCGCCCGGTCAACCGTTGCAGCCCCCGGCCAACCGCTACAGCACTCGGCCAACCGCTACAGCACTCGGCCAACGTAGTACGTCGAGCTCCAGATGGGCACCAGCGAGACTGTTCGCCCGGTCTCCGGGGCGCTCCACACGTATCCGTTACCGGCGTAGATCGCGACATGGGTGATATTGCCCGGGGTTCCGAAGAAGATCAGGTCGCCGGGCTGCTTGCCGGCCTGGGGCACTCGGAGCGAGGCGGCGAACTGCTGCTGGGCCGTCCGCGGCAAGGAGCGCCCGAGCTGTTTGAAGACATACTGAACCAGGCCGGAGCAGTCGAACGCGTAGGGCCCCTCGGCCCCGTACACGTACGGCTTGCCCCGCTGCAGCGATGCGAGGTAGACGGCCTTCTCCCCGATGGAGCTGCCCGGGACGACCGTGGGCGCGGTCCCGGCCGCCGCGCCCCCTGCGGAACCGCCTCCCGGGCCCGTCGGGCTGCGCACCGTCACAGTGGTCGCTCCGGCGAGCGAGGGACGCAGGACGTTCGTACCGTCGAAGACCGCGGTGAGCGTCGTGGTCGACAGCAGCCGGGTACTGATCGTCGCGGTGCCGGTGCTGTCGGTCCGTAGCTGGGCGGTGGTGGTCCACTGCGGGCCGTTGGCCACCGCGATACGGACCCGCTGGTCGGCGACGGGACGTCCGGTCCCGACCTCCATGGCGCGGACGGTGATGACGACGGGTGCGTTCGGCGCGACCGTCGCCTGATCGGCGGCGATCGACATCGTGGTGAAGGTCGGATCCGGATTGCCCAACTTGGCGGCCAGGTCGACGGTGGCGCCCGCGGGAGCGGCCCCGTGGGTGCCACCGCCGATCATCGCGGCGTTGTCGACGGTGGCTGCGGTAGTTGTCATCGGCCCAAGAGTCGCGTTTCCGCCCGGGCCGGGCATCGTCGCGGCAAAGCCCGCCGTCGATGCAGCCAGGGTCCCGGTCGTCACCGCGGCGATCGTGGCGACCCGCCGGGACTGCGGGCCGAGACGGGCATGCCAGGGGTTGGGCTCATGGTCACCGGCGCTCTCGGGCGCCTGGTCACGATGGCGACCACGACCGGCCTGCTCTCCGTCTACGGGGAGCCGGATCACGCCACGTGGATGCAACGCGCGTCCTTCCCGAACGCCTGCGAGGCAGTGTGGCGCCATGCCACGAACCGATGTCGCTGGCACGCCTCAAGGCGCCGGCTGAGGGGGAGAACCCGGCCGACGACCGTCAGGGCTGCGAAACCTCGCTCCTGCCCCCTGGCTGCTCGGAGGGGACATCGGACCGGGGCAGGACTGGGCGTTTCGGTCCGACGCGTGTGTTCGAGGGGGAATGTTGATCTTTGCTGAGGGGGTACACGTGTTGTGTCAAACGATATCGGGTAGCCCGTACGGGTAGGCAATACCCCCAAACCCAACATGTAGCCACATCCAACCAGTGGTCCTATGTAGTCCTTGTGTTGGGCATCGACATGAGGTAGCTACGATCATGACCGCTGCCGGTCCTAACGGCCGCCTCTGGCGTCGATCGGATGTGTCAAGGATGTCGCCGACATGATCGCGAACCTTCTGTGCGACGGCCGGTTCGGCGAGGCTGCAACAGTAAAGTGTGGCGGCATCGGCACCGGCGGGCCCTCGTCCCCACAGTTCCCAGACGTGCATCAGCACCACTTGGCCCGCCGGCACCTGACGCATGCGTTGCGCTTCGCCCATGCCGGCGCACCATGCCGGCGCACCGCGTCGGCGAACTCGGCGAACTCGGCGAACTCGGCGAACTCGGCGAAGCGTCGGTACTCCGCGGATCGTGACCGGCTCGCCGACGTAGTCGCCGAGCACGGTGGTATCGAGGTAGCGCAGGCCGAGGAAGTGAATGCTGAGCAGGTCCGGCTGCGTGCCCTACGCATCTTCGACGAGCTCGGGCACACGGAGGCTCGTCGGGCACCCGGCGTCAGCTCCCGTACCGGGATTCCTCGATCCCGGTGACGCGGCGGTAGTTGCCGGGGGCGAGACCATACTCCCGTTTGAAGGCCTTGGCGAAGGCGAATTCGGACGTGTAGCCGACGCGGTGGGCGACGGCGGACAGCGGCACGTCCTGTTGACGCAGTATCCGGGCCGCGGTGGTCAGGCGCCACCGGGTGAGGTAGGTCAGGGGTGGCTCACCGACCAGTGCGGTGAACCGGCGGGTGAACGTGGCGCGGGAGAGTCCGGCCTGCGCACCCAACTGCTGCACCGTCCACGATCGTGCCGGATCCTGGTGCATGCGGTGGAGGCTGGGGCCGATCGCCGGATCGGCGACCGCCCGGCTCCAGCCGGTCGGATGGTCTTCCTGCCAGGCGCGCAGGATGTAGACCAAGAGGGCGTCCACCAGCGAGGAGACGATCGCCTCCGCGCCCGGCTCCTGCTCCTCGACCTCGGTGCCGAGCAGGTCCACCGCCGCGTGCAGCCCGTGCCGGCGCCGGTTCGGCAGGTGCACCAGGTCAGGAAGCGTGGCCAGCAGCGGATGCGGCCGGCGCTGTTCAAGCCGGTAGGCACCCGACAGCAGGACCGTCTGCGCTCCGGCCGCTGTCCCGGCCACGTGCTGGTGACCGATCCGTTTGGCGTGCCACTCGCGGTCCAGGCGGAAGGTGACAGCGGGGGTGGTCGGGGCGTCGGCCAGCGTGTGCTCCTGGCCGCTGGCCAGCAGCACCACGTCACCTGACCGCAGTGCCCGCGGCGGCTCGTCGGCGCTCGACAGCCAGCACGTGCCCTGCAGGATGACGTGGAACCCGAACCCTTGGTTGCCCCCGAACCGCAGCCCCCAGGGGGCGTGTGCCCGGGTACGCGCGCACAGGGTCGGCCCGGTCTCCAGGGCCGCAAGCACGTCCGTGAGCACATCCATCCGCTGATCATATCCCGACGAGACTTGTTCTGAGCCGATCAGACATGTTTTCGGCGTTCGTGGACATTGTCCGTCGTGCGACCGGATTCATACAGTCGAGTTCACGGACGGAGGGAGATCCAATATGAACGTTCTGGTCAGCGACCTGCTGGCCAACCTGCCCGGCATCCGCCCGCTGGTCACCATCGACAACAGCCCCGTCACCGACGCCGTGGAGAAGATCACCGGCCGTCCGGCCCGATCCTTCGCCGCGTTCCTGGCCGCCACCGCCGCGACGGACATCTGAGGATACGAGATCTGCTCCCCGTACCCATCCCGATGAAGAGGATTGAACAGTCATGGACCTGCAGTTGCAGGGTAAGCGGGCGCTGGTCACCGGCAGTTCCAGCGGCTGACCCGCCGTCAACTGACCCACCGTCTACCAAGCCGAGGACCGGCCACCCGACATGACCAGCCCCCGATGAACAGTGAGGTCTGACATGGACAACGAAGGACAACACATCCGGATCGAACCGTTGCCGAACCCCGGACACCTGCGCATCGACCTCGACGGTGTCACCATCGCCGAGTCGAGCGGTCCCCGGCTCCTCCTCGAAACCGGTGCACCGGTGCGTTACTACCTACCCAAGGCGCACATACGGATGGAGCTGCTCGAACCGAGCGACACGATCACCCACTGCCCACACAAGGGCACCGCCGAGTACTGGTCGGTACGGGTCAACGGTCAGCTGTACCGGGACCATGCGTGGTCGTACCCGGCGCCACTGCCCGACGGTCAGCCGATTGCCGGCCTCATCGCCTTCCGCAGGACGGATACGTATGTCGACGGCGTTCTGCAACAGGGGCGCTGACACGGGGTACCGGGCACCGCGGGGCGGCCCCCGGCCGGCGGTCGAACGGCTGCTGACCCGTCGGGACGTCCCGCTGCGGGAGAAGACCCTGTGGCGGATGCTGTACGAGACCGCGGGCCGGGCCGCGGAGATCCTCTGGTGCGCCGGCCGGCGATCGTTGATAGCGATCTTTCGAGCTTTGTGTGCCGAAACGGCCGTTGTTGATCGCACAAAGCTCGAAAGATCGTCGCTCGAAAGATCGTTTCGATTTAGAGCAGTGACCGCAGGACGTAGGGCAGGATGCCGCCGTTGCGGTAGTACTCGGCCTCCCCCGGCGTGTCGATGCGGACGACTGCGTCGAACCGCTTGTCGTCGGCCTGGACGAGCAGCGTCGGGGTCTTCTCGTCGACGCCGGCGAGCCCGACGATGGTGAACGTCTCCTCGCCGGTCAGTCCGAGCGACGCCGCGGACTGCCCGGTCGGGAACTGCAGCGGCAGGACGCCCATCCCGATCAGGTTGGAGCGGTGGATCCGCTCGTAGGACTCGGCGATGACCGCTCGGACGCCGAGCAGGGCCGTACCCTTGGCCGCCCAGTCACGCGACGAACCCGAACCGTACTCCTTGCCGGCGAGGACCACCAGCGGCACTCCGTCGGCGGCGTACTTCTGCGCCGCGTCGTAGATCGCCAGCTGCTCGCCGTCGGGCAGGTGCCGGGTGACCCCGCCCTCGGTGCCGGGAGCCAGCATGTTGCGCAGCCGGATGTTGGCGAACGTCCCGCGGATCATCACCTCGTGGTTGCCGCGCCGGGACCCGTAGGAGTTGAAGTCCGTCGGCTCCACCCCGTGCTCCACGAGGTAGCGGCCCGCGGGTGACTCCCGCTTGATGGATCCGGCGGGCGAGATGTGGTCGGTGGTCACCGAGTCGCCGAGCAGCGCCAGCACGCGGGCGCCGACGATGTCCGGGCGCGGCGCCGGCGTCGCCGCCATCCCCTCGAAGTACGGTGGGTGGCGCACGTAGGTCGAGTCAGGTGCCCAGTGAAACGTCTGGGACACCTCGCCTCCGTCACCGGTCGGCAGCGACTGCCACTGCTTGTCGCCGGACAGGTCGCCGTAGTCCTCGGTGAACATCTCCGAGCGGATCGCGTCGCCGACCACCGCGGCCACCTCGGCCTCGCTCGGCCAGATGTCGCGCAGGTAGACCGGGTTGCCCGCCGTGTCGGTGCCCAGCGGGTCGTTGACCAGGTCGATGTCCATCGTGCCGGCGAGGGCGTAGGCCACGACCAGCGGCGGGGACGCCAGGTAGTTCATCTTGACGTCCGGGTTGATCCGACCCTCGAAGTTACGGTTACCCGACAGCACGCTGACCACCGCCAGGTCGCCGGCGTTCACCCCCTGGCTGATCTCCTCCTGGAGGGGGCCGGAGTTGCCGATGCAGGTGGTGCACCCGTAGCCGACCAGGTTGAACCCGAGCTTGTCCAGGTAGGGGGTGAGCCCGGCGCGCTCGTAGTAGTCCATGACGACCTTGGAACCCGGGGCCAGGGTGGTCTTGACCCAGGGCTTGCGGGTCAGGCCCCGGTCGACGGCGTTGCGGGCGAGGATGGCCGCGCCCACCATCACCTGCGGGTTGGACGTGTTCGTGCACGAGGTGATGGCCGCGATCGCGACCGCGCCGTGGTCGAGTGAGAAGCTGGTGCCGTCCGCGAGGGTCACCGGGGTCGGGTTGGACGGGCGTCCTTCGAGATCACCAGAAGTACCCGCAGCTGCCTTTGCCGGACCGGCATAGTCGGCGAGCGCGGTGCGGAACGCAGCCTTGGCGGTGCGCAGGGGGACCCTGTCCTGCGGGCGCTTCGGGCCGGCCAGCGACGGCTCGATCGTGGAGAGATCGAGGGTGAGGGTGGTCGTGTAGACCGGCTCGCGACTCGGGTCGTGCCAGAGGCCCTGCTCCTTGGTGTACGCCTCGACGAGGTCGACCTGCTCGCTGGGACGGCCGGTCAGCCGCAGGTAGGCCAGGGTCTCCGCATCCACCGGGAAGATGGCGCAGGTCGAGCCGTACTCGGGGCTCATGTTGCCGATCGTGGCCCGGTTGGCCAGCGGGACGTTGCCCACGCCCTCGCCGTAGAACTCGACGAAACGGCCCACGACACCGTGCGTGCGCAGCATCTCGGTGATGGTGAGGACGAGGTCGGTCGCGGTGGTTCCGGGCGGTAGCTCACCGGTGAGCTTGAACCCGACGACCGTCGGGATGAGCATGCTCACCGGCTGGCCGAGCATGGCGGCCTCCGCCTCGATGCCGCCGACACCCCAGCCGAGCACGCCCAGACCGTTGATCATGGTGGTGTGGCTGTCCGTGCCGACCAGGGTGTCGGGGTAGGCGAGCACGCCGTCGGCGGTCGCCCGGGTGAAGATCACCCGGGCGAGGTACTCCAGGTTGACCTGGTGGACGATCCCGGTGTTCGGGGGGACGACCGTGAAGTTGTCGAACGCGGCCTGGCCCCACCGCAGGAACTGGTAGCGCTCGCGGTTGCGGGCGAACTCCAGCTCGGTGTTGAGGGCGAAGGCGTCAGCCCGGCCGAAGACGTCCGCGATGATCGAGTGGTCGATCACCAGCTCCGCCGGCGCCAGCGGGTTGATCTTTGTCGGATCACCGCCGAGAGCGGCCATGGCCTCGCGCATGGCGGCGAGGTCGACCACGCACGGCACCCCGGTGAAATCCTGCATGATCACGCGGGCCGGCGTGAACTGGATCTCCTGGCTCGGCGTGGCGGCCGGATCCCAGGACGCGAGCGCGGTGACGTGGTCGGCGGTGATGTTGGCGCCGTCCTCGGTCCGCAGCAGGTTCTCCAGCAGGATGCGCAGACTGTACGGCAACCGGTCAGCTCCGGAAACCGCGTCCAGCCGACGGATTGTATACCTACGGTCACCCACCTTGAGATGACCTGTGCTGCCGAAGCTGTCCATATCTCCTCCTCGCCGCGTTCCCTCGCGGACCATCCTGGTGTTCGTTCCAGGAATTACCCGACCCGCCAGGGCCGGGACCAGTAATATCCTATTTACTTAGTATTGCTAAGGATATACCAGAAGATCAGTCGCCGTGCGCGAGGCTCCCGAAGTGTGGCGACAGGCCGGCGCCACCCCGAATGCTCCATATAACTGAGAGCGACCGTCACGTCATCGCTCAGGCGTTCTCAAGGAGATCCGGCGAGACGCTCGCCTCGGTGTTCGGCAACCCGAGCGCATGCGCCCTCTTGTCGGCCAACGCCAGCAGCCGCCGGATGCGACCGGCGACCGCATCCTTGGTCAGCGGCGGCTCCGCGAGCGCACCCAGCTCCTCCAGGGATGCCTGGGCATGCTCAAGGCGCAGCCGTCCGGCCGCGAGCAGATGCCCGGGTGCGTCATCTCCCAGGATCCTCAACGCCGCCTGGACCCGGGCGCCGGCCGCGACCGCCGCGCGCGCCGAACGGCGCAGGTTGGCGTCGTCGAAATTCGCCAGCCGGTTCGCGGTCGCCCGCACCTCGCGGCGCATCCGCCGATCCTCCCAGGCCAGCAGGCTGTCATGCGCGCCGATCTTCGTCAGCAGCACGCTGATCGCGTCGCCATCGCGGATCACCACCCGGTCCACCCCGCGCACCTCGCGGCTCTTGGCCGCGACACCGAGTCGACGGGCTGCGCCGACCAGCGCGAGCGCAGCCTCCGGCCCCGGCGAAGTGATCTCCAGGGAGCATGAGCGGCCTGGCTCGGTCAGTGAGCCATGGGCCAGGAACGCCCCACGCCACGCAGCCGCAGCATCACAGGAAGCACCCGTCACCACTTGTGGTGGCAACCCTCGCACCGGGCGACCCCGCTGGTCGAGCAGTCCGGTCGACCGCGCCAGCTGCTCGCCGTCACGCTCCACCCGGACGATGTACCGCACGGAACGGCGCAGCCCACCCGCGGCGAGCACCGCGATGCCCGACGGGAAGCCGAACACCTCTGCGATCTCGCGGCGCAGCCGCCGAGCGGTGGCACCCGCGTCGAGTTCGGCCTCGACGACGATACGGCCACGCACAATGTGCAGCCCGCCACCGAAGCGCAACAGCGCGGCCATTTCCGCCCTGCGACAACATGGCTTCGCCACCCGCAACCGGCTGAGCTCGTCCTTGACGGTGGCGGTCATTGCGGCCACACGAATCATTCCTCACCTTCATGAGCGGAGACGGCACCTTCATGAGCGGGGAAGACACCTTCACGGGCGGACCCGGCGGACCCGGCGGTCGCGGCGTTGCGGCGCACAGCATCACGGCGCACAGCGTCACGGCGCGCAGCATCGTCTGAAACCCCCGTGGCCCCCGTGGCCGGGCCCGACCGGGCGCCTGGTCTGAGGCCGGTCACGTTCCCGGCCCCGTTCCCGGCCATGTTCGCGAACACCGCCTCGAACGCGACGGCGAGCCGTCGGGGGTCATGATGTGGCTCGCCGGGGTAGGCGACCGGTACGAGGTACAGACGAGCCCCCAGGTCGGCGGCGGCACGGGCGAGTACGCCCGGCTCACCGACCGCGTCGCGGTCAGCGATCACGACGTCGAACAGCAGCCCCGGCGCGTGCGTTTCGATGACCCGCAGATGCGCTTCGGGCGGATAGCCGGCGGTCTCACCGGGTTGCGGCGCCAGGTTCAGGACCATGACGCGGCGAGCCGGTGAACGGAGAAGGCAGCCGGTCATCTCGGGCACCAGCAGGTGAGGCAGCACGCTGGTGTAGAGCGAACCCGGGCCGAACACCACCCATTCGGCCCGCTCGACGGCTTCGAGCGCAGGCCGGCACGCCGCGGGCGTCACGGGCTCGAGCCGGAGGCTGCGGACCCGGCCGGACGTGGTGGCCACCGCAGCCTGGCCGCGGACCTCGACGACGGCCGCCGGCTGACGGGGGTCGAGACCGGCCACCTCCGCAACGATGTCGATGCCCGTGTCCGACAGCGGCAGCACCCGCCCGGCGGCTCCCAGCAGCCGGGCAGCAAGATCGAGGGCGTCCACCGCAGAGCTCTGGCGCTCGGCGAGCGCGCTGAGCACCAGATTGCCGACGGCATGACCGGCCAGCGGCCCTCCTCCGCCGAACCGGTGCTGGAACAGCTCCGCCCAGGTGGTCGACCAGCTGTCGGTACCGGCGAGCGCGGCCAGCGCCATCCGCAGATCACCCATGGGCAGCGCTCCCAGCTCCGTGCGGAGCCGACCCGATGATCCACCGTCGTCACCTACAGTCACAACCGCGGTGAGGTGGCGGGTGATGCGCCGCAGCGCCCGCAACGAGGCGGCCAGGCCGTGGCCACCGCCGAAGGCCACCACCGCGGGACCGGTACCTGTCACTCCCGCCCCAGATCACGGTGAACGACCCGGACGCCGACGCCGTCGCCGGCGAGCCGGGAGGCGAGCTGCTCGGCCATGGCTACACTGCGATGTTTACCGCCGGTGCATCCGATCGCGAGCGTCAGATACCGCTTGCCCTCACGCACATACCCCTCCCCCACCAGTCGCAGCAACACCGCGTACTGGTTGATGAACTCCATCGCCCCGGGCTGGGCGAGGACGTAGTCACGAACATCTGGATCACGGCCCGTGAACGGTCGTAGCGCCTCCACCCAGTGCGGGTTCGGCAGGAACCGGCAGTCGGCAACCAGGTCCGCATCCAGCGGCAGGCCGTACTTGTAGCCGAAGGAGACCACCGTCGCGTTCAACCGGTTTCCACCCGGTTGACCGAAGGCGGCGTCGATCTTGGCCCGCAACTCGTGGACGTTGAGATCGGTGGTATCGAGCACCAGGTCCGACTCGCCGCGCAGCTCCGCGAGCAAGGCGCGTTCACGGCTGATTCCGTCGACCACCCTGCCCTCGCCCTGCAGTGGATGCGGCCGCCGGACGTGGTCGAACCTGCGGACCAGCGTCTCGTCCGCCGCTTCCAGGAAGAGCACGCGTGGCTGCATGCCGCGGGCGTTGAGCGTGTCCAGCGTCGCGCGCAGATCGGAGAAGAACGCCCGGCCGCGGACGTCGACGACCACCGCGATGCGGTTGACCGCCCCCTGCGACCGCAGTCCGAGTTCGGTCATGGTGGCCAGCAACGCCGGTGGCAGGTTGTCGACGACGAACCAGCCGAGATCCTCCAGGCACTTGGCCGCGGTACTGCGGCCCGCTCCGGACAGTCCGGTGATGATGGCGAGGTCAAGCGGCGCGGCGGTGGTCATGTGGGAACACCCCAGGTTGATGTGGCGTCGGAACCGGCTTGCCCGGCGGCGGCCCCGGTGGCGGAACCCGATGGCCCCGATCCGCGCTCGGACACCGCGGGTGGCGACACCGGCGCGGTTTCGTCAGCCGCAAGAATCTCCCCCGTGGACGGGTCGACCGCGGGCGGGGTGGCGCCTGCCGCTCCCGGGCCGGTCGCCGCGAGCGCGTCCACCACGGCCTGGGCCGTCCGCCGGCCGATGCCCGGGACCTCGGCTATCTGCTCAACCGTCGCCCGCCGTATCCGGGCAACGGAGCCGAACGTCGCCAGCAGCGTCTTTCGACGTGTCTCGCCGAGCCCCGGCACGTCGTCGAGAAGCGAGCGGACCATCGCTTTGGAGCGCTTCTGGCGGTGGTAGGCGATCGCGAACCGGTGTGCCTCGTCCCGGATCCGCTGCAGCAGGTACAGCGCCTCACTGGTCCGGGGCAGAATCACCGGATCATCCTCACCGGGTAGCCATACCTCTTCCAGCCGCTTGGCAAGGCCGCACAGGGCGATGCCGCCGGGGCCGCGCTCGATACCGAGTGCGTCCAGGGCCCGGCGGGCTGCGGCGACCTGTGGCGGGCCGCCGTCGACGACAACCAGGTTGGGCGGGTAGGCGAAGCGCCGGGGACGGCCCGTGACCGGGTCCACCGGGTCGGCTGGGTCGGCTGGGTCCACTGACTTGCCGGACTCGCCGGATGCCGGCAGCCCGGCGATGTCACCGGTACGTGCCCGTTCGGCAAGATACCGAGTGAACCGTCGGCTGATCGTCTCGTGCATACTCGCGACGTCGTCCTGCCCGTCGACCCCGCGGATGGCGAACCGCCGGTACTCCGACTTGCGGGGCAGGCCGTCCTCGAAGACGACCATGCTCGCGACGACGTTGCTGCCCGCCAGGTTGGAGATGTCGAACGACTCGATCCGAAGCGGTGGCTCGTCCAGGCCGAGGGCGTCCTGGATGTCTGACAGCGCCCGGCTGCGCGCGGACAGATCACCGGCCCGTTTCGTCCGGTGCAGGGTGAAGGCCTGCGTGGCGTTACGCTCGACGGTCTCCATCAGGGTCCGCTTGTCCCCGCGGCGAGGAACCCGCAGGTCGACCCGGCTGCCGCGGGCGATGCTGAGCAGCTCGGTGACGACGTCGGGGTCCGGGGGAAGCTCCGGGACGAGCACCTCCCGCGGAATCTCGTTGGCACCACGGCGCGAGGCGGGCGTGCCGGGTGACGCGGATGCGCCCGGTGACGCGGGCGTGGCGGTACCGGTACGGGTACCGGTGTCGGGAGCCGCGTCCGCCAGGTACTCCTGGGTGAGGAACTGCTCGACCAGCTCCCCCGTGGTCCGCTCCTCGATCTTGTCGACGACCCAGCCGCGTTGGCCGCGGACCCGGCCGTCGCGCACGTAGAAGACCTGGACGGCGGCTTCGAGCTCGTCCTGCGCGAAGGCGATGACGTCGGCGTCGGTGCCGTCGGGCAACACCACCGCCTGCTTTTCCATGGCCCGGCGCAGGGCGCCGACGTCGTCGCGCAGCCGCGCAGCGCTTTCGTAGCGCTGGTCCGACGCGGCCTGGGCCATCTCGCGCTCGAGGGTGCGGATGTACCGGCCGGTCTGCCCGGCCATGAAGTCGCAGAAATCCTCGACGATGCGCCGGTGTTCGGCCGCGTCGACGCGGCCCACGCACGGTGCCGAGCACCGGTCGATGTAGCCGAGCAGGCAGGGGCGACCGATCTGGCGCGCACGTTTGAACACCCCTGCGCTGCACGTTCGGGCCGGGAAGACGCGTAGCAGGAGGTCGAGGGTCTCCCGGATGGCCCACGCATGGGCGTACGGGCCGAAGTAGCGGACGCCGGCGCGCTTGGGACCGCGCATGACCTGCAGGCGGGGGAACTCCTCGTGCAGGGTCACCGCGAGGCTCGGGTAGCTCTTGTCGTCCCGGTAACGGACGTTGAAGCGAGGATCGAACTCCTTGATCCACGTGTACTCGAGCTGGAGCGCTTCGACCTCCGTCAAGACCACGGTCCAGTCGACCGACGCCGCGGTCGTCACCATGTGCTGGGTACGGGGGTGGAGGTTGTGTATATCGGTGAAGTAGTTCGACAACCTGGCGCGAAGGTTCTTCGCCTTGCCCACGTACACGACGCGGCCGTGCTCGTCGGAGAACCGGTACACGCCCGGAGTCTCGGGAACTGATCCCGGCGCGGGACGGTAGGACGCCGGATCAGCCATGAACCGAGCCTACGGCGCGCCGGATTGCCACAGAACAACGCCTCCACGTAGCCATTTCACCACGCTGAGCGCTTGGGCTTGTGGGGTGGTCATGGCCTGGGGTGGAGCAAAGCCCCGCGGCGACCGTGGCTGGGCATATCTCACAGCTGGCGGGACACCCGTCATGGCGTAGCGCGGCGGGCGATGTCAGGGTCCATGCTCGAAGACCATGAGCGGTGTGCGAAGCATGATCCGTCAGGTGCTCGCCGGCCGATGGCCACGATGGCCAGAACAACCGGCTGGGCAGGCGTTGATCCCGCGACAGTTGTGGGCCCTCACCCCCGGGGAAGGTGCCCTGTGGTTGGCGTCGACCTTGTCCAGACTGGTCCCGAACAAGTCTCTTCACGCGCTCCGGGTGGCATCTTGCCTGACCGGCTGTCACCCTCGATATCGCGGTGCACAGCGTCGCACGACGAAGGAGGCACGACGGATGCAGGTGGATGATGTGACCACCGAGTTGGTCGTCGATGACGCACCTTCCCGCGGGCGGCTGACCGTGCTGCAGGTGAACTGGCGACGGGCCGACCCGCTTGCTGTGACGTTTGAACTCATCTCCCGACCGGATCATCCCGCCTTGCCGCGTGGCAGCTGGGTGGTGCTGCGGGACGCACTTCGCGCCGGTTTGGACATCCCCACGGGTGGCGGCGACGTGCGGATCACTCCGGAACCCGACCGCGGCTGTGTGCGGCTCGACCTCACGGCCGGTGACGTACATTCCGTCGTCCGGCTGGACATGGATGCCGCGCGGGCGTTCCTCGACGCGACAGAACAGGTGGTTCCTCGGGGTTCGGAACGCTCGGCCGAAGAGCTCGACGCCGTTCTGGCTGATCTCCTCCGTACCTAGGAGACTGCAGACGATGACATGACGGACGAGGCGACCGTGGACGGAGCAAAGCCGACCCTCGGCCCGAGGATCTCCCGGAGAAACAGGCCGGTGTGACTGGCCTCGACCGCGGCGACCACCTCGGGTGATCCTTCGGCAACGACCCGTCCACCACCGGTACCGCCCTCCGGGCCCATGTCGATGACCCAGTCCGCCGTCTTGATGACGTCCAGGTTGTGCTCGATGACGATGACCGTGTTGCCGGCGTCCACGAGGCGTCCGAGAACGCCCAGCAGTTTGCGGATGTCCTCGAAGTGC
>NZ_CAUVXL010000127.1:0-16176 GCF_963555915.1 Protofrankia sp. Cas4 | reverse complement strand
ACAGACAGGCGAGGTGCTCGGAGTACATCCGCTCACGGTCGGGATCGCCCGCGTCGCGGTCGACGAAGTCGAGCAGCACCAGGCCGCTGCCGAGGCCGAGTGCCGTCTCGACGGAGTCGGTCAGCCGCTGCTTCGCCGACGCCTTCACCGCCAGCCGGTCGACCACGACCTCGATCGTGTGTTTGCGTTGTTTCTCCAGCTTGGGCACGTCGGTGAGGGCGACCACGTCACCGTCGACGCGCGCCCGGGCGAACCCCTTGGACTGCAGGTCCGCGAAGAGGTCGACATATTCGCCCTTGCGGCCCCGCACGACCGGGGCGAGCACCTGGAACCGGGTGCCCTCGGGCAGCTCCAGCAGGCGGTCGACGATCTGCTGCGGGGTCTGGCGGGAGATCGGCCGGCCGCACTTCGGGCAGTGTGGCCGGCCCGCCCGCGCGAACATCAGGCGCAGGTAGTCGTACACCTCAGTGATCGTCCCGACCGTCGACCGGGGGTTTCGCGAGGTCGATTTCTGATCGATGGAGACCGCCGGTGACAGGCCCTCGATGAAGTCGACGTCGGGCTTGTCCATCTGGCCGAGGAACTGGCGGGCGTAGGCCGACAGCGACTCGACGTACCGCCGCTGCCCCTCCGCGAAGATCGTGTCGAAGGCGAGGCTGGACTTCCCCGAGCCCGACAGGCCGGTGAAGACGATCAGGGCGTTCCGCGGCAGGTCGAGGTCGACATCGCGCAGGTTGTGCTCTCGCGCGCCGCGAACGACGAGACGGTCGGCCATCGTGGGATCCTTCGCGGTCTGCTCGGGGTGAGGGGGCGTGCCACGGTCGGGACCGGGATGTCCGCAGCGCCTGCCATGTTACGGACGGGGTCCGACAGCTTCGGGAGGGCTCCGGGACGACCCCCGCTCGTGCGCCGCCTCGCCCTCCCGATTCGGACAGTCACGGCCCGTCGGTCGGATGCATGACAACCGCACTTCTGGGCTGCGCCGGTACCACCAGCGTTGGCAGCCCGAGCAGCAGCTGCTCGCCGAGTTTCAGCCCATCGAGCAGCCTCGGGACACTGACTGCGCAGCAGAAGGGAAAGGGCTACGGGATCCAGTGGGGTGTTTACCCGCCGCACGGTTCGGTCAACGCGCGGGACGTCGTCTCCGGCGGAGTGTTCCGACTCGAGGGTACGGTCACCAATGCAAAGGGCGACCACGCGATATTCTACCTGGCATGCAGAACGGCATGACGTCGGCAACGTTCGAGGCGGCCTGGGTAGGTCGATGGTCACCGGCCGGCTTCGATGCTGCCCGCGCGGCGGTCCAACGACGCCTTCAGGCGGATTTCGAACTGCCTATTTTTCCCGATATCCGACTGCTTGTCGACCCGTCGTTTGCGCCGCCGGGGCGAGGCCACGCCGACTCCACAGCAATGATTGAGGCCCAGGCCCTCGTCGTCTCGGCAGGTGGGCACCGCTTCCTCGCGCATCTCGAGGACGGCGTGGAGGCGGCGTGCGCGCACGGCGCGGACACTCTTGTCGACGATGTGATGGACCTGCTGGGCCGGCCATGGCCGGAGCTGATCCTCCCTGGAGGCGACCGCGGGGTCCTGTCAGCGGCACTCGACCCTACCGGGATTGCCTGTTGGTATCTCAACGGTCAGGCGATTTGCCCCATAGGGCATCTACGCGAGGTATTCGACCGATATCAGGTGCCATGGTCCTGAAGTCCGATCACCGGTATCGATCACCTGTAAAGAAGGGGATCATGAGACACAGAATCAAAGGTGGCGGCTACAGCGGCGCGGTCGTGGTAGGCGGGCCGGCGGACGTCCGGGAGCTGCCCGGACTGACCATTACCAAGGTCGCGGTAGGCCCGATGGACAACAACGCCTACCTGCTGCACTGTGCCGCAACCGGCGAGCAGCTCCTGATCGACGCCGCGAACGAGGCCGGGACGCTGCTGGGTCTCATCGGCGAGGCTGGGCTCGCGACCGTGGTCACGAGCCACCGTCACGGTGACCATGTGCAGGCCCTGGAGGCGGTGGTCGCGGCCACCGGGGCGAGGACGGTGGCGCATCCGGACGACGCGGACGCCATCCCGGTGCCGACGACGACCCTGGTCTGCGACGGCGACCAGGTGACGGTCGGTGACGCGACGCTGCGAGTGATCCACCTGGTCGGGCACACGCCCGGATCGATCGCGCTGCTCTACGACGCCGACCCGACGGCCCCGCATCTGTTCACCGGTGATTGCCTTTTCCCTGGTGGCCCCGGCTCGACGTTCGGGGACGCCGAGGCGTTCAACTCCCTCATGGACGACCTCGAGCGGAATGTTTTCGGACGGCTTCCGGATGCCACGTGGATCTACCCCGGGCACGGCAAGGACACGACCCTCGGTGTGGAGCGACCCCATTTCGCCGACTGGCGTGCCCGCGGCTGGTGAGCCCGCCTCGGGCCAGGCTATCGGCGGCGAGTCGTGGCATCGGCGGTTCCCGCCCGCGGGATCTCGACGAGCAGGAGCGCCACATCGTCGTCCAGATGCGCTCCGGCCCAGCGGTGGAGATAGCGTGTCAGCTCGGCCAATGCCGTGTCGAGGTTCGCGGATCCAAGTGCGTCACGGGCTGCGTCCAGGAGCGGGAAAAACTCGCCGGTGACCGGGTGTCGCGCTTCCGCCAGCCCGTCGGTGTAGAGGAGTAGCCGGTCGCCTGGCAGCAGCGTGACCGCGCGGCGTCCAGCGGCTCCAGCGGCGAGACCGAGAGGCGGCGCTCGGAGCGGGACGGTGAGCAGATGTGCAGTGTCGGAATGCAGAACGACAGGGTCGGGGTGTCCCGCGTTGGCCAGTGTCAGCTGGCCGTCGTGGATCTGCGCGACGATGGCGGTGACGAAGTCGTCGAGACCACCGACCTCGGCGACTTCTGCGTCGAGATCGGCTATGACGGCGCTGAGGTCCTGCGTACGACGAGCAACGGTCCGGAAGCAGCCAAGCACCCGGCTGGCGATCCAGACGGCTCCCATGCCTTTTCCGCGGACGTCACCGACGAGAATGCGGACGCCCCATGGGCTGGCGAGAATGTCGTACAGGTCGCCGCCGACCGCAGCTTCCGCGGTGGCGCTCTCGTAGCGGACAGCGAGCCGCAGGCCATCCAACGTGGGCGGGACCGATGAGAGAATCGTCTGCTGCGCCGTCTGCGCCACCTGCGTGACATTGTGCAGCTTCGTTTCGCGCCGGGTGTGGTAACGGCTCACCATGACGGCGATGACGGCGCCCGCTGTTATGCCGGCCAGGCGGACCAGTTGGGCTAACGGTCCACCGTGGCGGGGTTGGTAGAGGCCGTCGTGAATCCCCAACAGAGCACCGGTCACCACCGCGGCGACCCCATAGACCGCGGTCAGACGAGGGCCCGTCAGCGTAGCGGAGAGCATCGGGCACAGGACCGCCAGCTCAAGGATCGTCCACTCTCGGTCGGCCAACTCCACACCGACGACCACGACGAGCACCATGAGCGGGGCGAGAAGAGGCAGCCATCTCACTGTGCGCGCCTGCGGCTCACGCTCGTTGGCCCGTCGGTCCGGCCGCGTAGGTCGCTCGACCAGCCGCGCGGCTGATGGTCGTAGCTGCACCGCCGTCACCACCTCGGGCTGACCACTGCCTTGCATACCCGGACTGTGCACGCCCAATCACCGGGCCGGCCGGGCCATCGCCGGTCGGCGGGGGCATCGCCGGTCGGCGGGGGCATCGACGATCCTGGCCGCTATCCGCTGAACGTCGAATCGCGTGGCACGCGGATGTCAGGCTGTGTCGGAACGCCCGCACACAATGCGTATGCCTGGCCTCGCCCTTGCCTGCGGGGTCGTCGGGCAGTTCCGATGACCACCGGTGCAGGTGGTCGCGAGAAGCGCTGCACGCGGAGGCAGGTGACCGATGCCGCACTCTCCGGAGGTAGGATCCACGCGAGATCGACGGTGCGGGATGAAGATCAGGAGCCTTGATGTCCGATGCCAGAGTGGAAGTACCGACGTGCACGTTGCCTTTTCTCGTCGCCGACGATGACGACGATGTCGGTGGCGGGGATAAGGGCATCTTCCGTCGTCGCGATGGCGAGACGTCGGTGCGCAATATTCCGGTCGCCGTGTTACGGGAAAACCTCAGGCATGTGGTGGACGGTCTACGAGGGGTTTTCGACGAAATCGCCGAAGCCGGCGGGAGGTTACCGCTGAAGGAGGCCCAGATCTCCTTCGAGGTGACCGCGAGCGGTGGTGTCACCGTTGTCGGTGCGTCCAGTCAGATCGGCGCGACGGGTGCGATCACCCTGACCTTCGGCGAGTAGCCACGACGTATGAAGCGAGACTCGGGGGACGGTCGTGACGGCGGGGCGGGAACGTTCCGGGCGCTGCTGCTGGGCGTTCCGTACTACGAAGACACCTCCATCGACGACCTGCCGTTTGTCGAAGAGGACCTACGGGAGCTGATGGCCGCCCTGGAGCCGGTGGGCTACCAGGTGGAGGTACACGACGTGCGGCGGACCAACCGGGACGCGATCGAGTCGGCAATCGAGTCGTTCATCGACCGGGCGTCCCGAAAACAAACGTTGATACTGTATCTGAGCGGGCACGGTGTGCATGGCAACGGTCAGGATTATCTGGTCCCTTCCAGCGCGTTCACACGGTCGGGAAAATTTTTCGACAAGTGCGTTCTCATTGACTTCCGGGATTATATCGATGCCAGTCACGCCGGAGACGTCGTCATCCTCGTCGACGCCTGCCGCGAGGGTGTCCACCTTCAGGAGAAGGCCACCATGAGCGCGGCGGGCTGGTCCCGTCGGCAGGTCCAGCGGGTGAAGGGACGACGGGTCTTCTATGTGTATGCGTGTGGTCCGGGCGAACGGGCCCGGTTCACACGTGGTTCCGACGCGTTCAGCGTGTTCTCCCGGGCGTTGAGTATCGCGATGGCCGAGGCGCACGGGCCGGCGACGCTCGCGGAGTTCCGGGCGGCCGTGCAGGAAACCGTCGACGCGCTCACCACAGAGCACGAGCTGCCGAGCCAGCGTGTGCACGTGCTCAGTGAGAACGACCCGGCGGAGTGCATCCTGGTTGCCCGACCACCGGCAACCGCACCGACAAATGTGATCGACAGGGATGATTCCGAATCGGTGGTCACCGTCGTGCCCGACGATGCCGCGGACAAGCTGCCTGCGCTCGCCGGGATTCTTGAGACGCTGGACTCGGATCTAGGGCGGGGAACGCGGCTCGCCCTCGACGCGATCGACCGTTTCACCCGGCCGGAGGGTCTGCTCGCGCTGGCGGACCCGGACTTCCTCACCGACTCGGGGCGGGGCCTGCGGCCCTGGCTCGCGGATCTGGATGCGGCGGTCCGGGCGGGCCGCCGCAACGACGCCGCAATCGGTATAGCGGCCTGGCGACGACACGCCGCCCAGGCGTCCAAGGCCGCCGAGCGCCTTATCAATGCCAACGCGGCGCCACGCGACCAGTACAAACAGTTACGGGGCCGGCTACGCATCTACACGGCGAAGGCTGGTCGACTCAGTCTCCTCGAAGACGCCGCACTGTCCATCCTGCACGCGAAGGCCCGCGCGACCCTCGACGATGTGCCGACGGACCTGCGGCTGGCGGAGCGGTGCATCCTCGACTACGCACACGCGCTGAGCATCAGAGCCGAACCGGACGCCCCCCAGGAGCCGGGCATGTCAGCCGCGCCGACCGCCCCGCCGGGTCGGGGCGGGGCGGTCGGATGAGCCCGGCGACGACCGGCACGCCGGGTGCGGCCGACATGACCGGCCAGCCATGCCGACGGGAGCGTTGCACGGGCTCGGGAATCATCACCGCGGACGGGAGGTGCAACCGCTGCGGACACCCCGCGCAGGCCGCCGGTCCCGACAGGCGCGGCGGGGGGACAGTCCCGATGACGCTGCCCCAGTCCAGACCGTCCAGCCCACCGGTTGATTCGTCCCGCCCGACCCCGAACGGCGGGTTGTTCGCCTTACCGGCCCTGCCGGACATCCCGCTCACCGGTCCACCGGTGTTGCTGTCCACCACCACCGTGCCCCGCTCGCTGCGCCGCTGCGGCTGGTGCGAGGCGAAAGTGGCGCGGTCCGGTGACGGGCCGGTCGATCTGGAGGGCCGGTGCGAGAAGTGCGGCCAGCCCTACTCGTTTACCGTGAAGCTCCGTCCGGACGATGTCATCGGCGGTCGATACCGGATCGCCGGGCCGCTGGACCACGGCGGCCAGGGCTGGGTCTACGCGGCGCGCGACGAGCATCTCAGTGACCACCAGGTCGTGTCCTGGGTGGCGGTGAAGGGCTTGCTGGACACGGCGATCCCGGAGGCCCGCGGTGTGGTCGAGAACGAGCGCCGGGCACTCACGGCGGTGTCCCATCCGAACATCGTCAAGATCAGGGATTTCGTCACCCATGACGGCGCCGACTACATCGTCATGGACTACGTCCACGGCCAGTCGCTGAAGAAGTGCATGCAGACGTCGGGCGGGGCCCTGGCACCGGCCGACGCGGCCCGTTACCTCCTGCGGCTGCTCCCCGCGCTGGACTACCTGCACCGTTACCAGCTGGTGTACTGCGACCTCAAACCGGACAACGTCATGGTGACGTCGGACGAGCTGACGTTGATCGATCTCGGTGGCGCCCGCCGGGTGGACGACACCACGTCCAACTACCTGAGCACCCCGAGCTTTCGCGCACCGGAAATCGACGACGACGCCTACCGGAACGGTGCCGAGCGGGCGTTTCCCTCGATTGCCTCGGACCTGTACGCGGCCAGTCGGATGTTGGCCATGCTGGTGCTCGGTGGAGGGTGGGAGCCCACCAGAAAGAACCGGCACACTCTGCCGTCCTCCCCGGTGTTCGACGACTCCGACTCGCTGTACCGCCTCCTGCTCAAAGGCACGGCGCGTCGCCCCGAGGACCGTTTCGGCAGTGCCCACGAGATGGCCGAGGAACTTGTCGGCGTGCTGCACGAGATCGTCGCGGCCAGGGAGGAGCCCCGGCGGCGGGCCCCGGTGGTCAGCCGATGGTTCGAACCGGCGCCACCCGTCTTCAGTGAGGATGCCGGCAGCCGATGGCAGGCTCTGGCCGCACTGCGGGTGGACCCGGACGACCCGGCGGCCCTCGCCCTGGACGCACTGTCCGTGCGGGAGGAGTCGGCGGCGCTGGCCGACCGACTGGCGGCGCTGGAACCGATGACCGTGGAGGTGAGACTGCGACGGGTCCGCGCCGAGATCGACGCCGGGCGCCTGGACCGGGCCCGTGACCAGCTTGCTGCGCTTGCCGTGGCTGAACCGCGCGACTGGCGCGTCATGTGGTACCAGGGGCTGACGGAAATGGTGGACGGCGAGGCGACGGCCGCCGCGGGCTACTTCGACCGGGTCTACGCCCAGGTGCCGGGCGAGCTGATGCCGCGGTTCGCGCATGCGCTGGCGCTGGAGCAGGCCGGAGATCTGCCGGCGGCTGCCCGCATCCTCGACATCGTTTCCCGCACCGACCCGTCGATCTCCAGCGCAGCCTTCGCGCACGCCCGGTGCGTCAGTGACCCGAAGGACCGCGTAGAAGCCTACAGCCGGGTCACGGCGAACTCCCGGGCGTTCGTGACCGCGCGAACCCGCATGATCGAACTGCTCGTCGCGGACGAACCCGGGCAGCCGCCGACGGCGACCGCCATCACCAAGGCTTGCGGGGTCTTCGAAGAGGCAGAACCCGAGATCGGCGAGGACCAGCGGCACGCGCTGCGGCTGGCCGTGCTGGCAGCGGCCGAGCTGCTGGCCGGTTCCGGCGCTGATACCCGCGGCGATACGCCAACCAGCGCTGGGATGTTACCGGCCACCGTGCTTGGAATCCCGCTGGACATCACGAAACTCGGTCTCGAACGGGAGCGGCTGCTACGCGAGCGCGCGAGGCTCGCCACCACCCGAGCCGATCGCGTCCGGCTGGTGACGCTGGCGAACCGGGTCCGGCCGCGGACATGGACATGACCATTGCGACGTGGGTCACACCGGCTCAGGAAGGCCTGAATGATCAGTTTTGAGCTCACCGTGGATCAGGATCCGTACCTTTCGATCAGCACGACCGCGATGGACACGCTCGTGACGGTGACGGCCGCTGCCGGCGACGTGGCCCCCCCGGCGGACGACCACGCCGTGGTGATTCTGATCGACGCCTCCGGTTCGATGGACTACCCGCGAGTGAAGCTCCCCGCAGCCAAGCGCGCCGCGTCGAAGGCCGTTGAGACGCTGCGCGACGGCACGTACTTCGCCGTGGTCGCCGGAACCGGCACGGCCACGCTGGTCTACCCCGAGTCCCGGGAACTGGCCATCGCCTCCCCGGGATCCCGTCAGGCAGCGATCGAGGCCGTCGCAACGCTGCGGTCCAACGGCGGCACGGCGATCGGCCGGTGGCTGACCCTCGCCGACGAGCTCCTGCGCGACGCTCCGGCCGCCATCCGCCAGGCGATCCTGCTAACCGACGGGAGGAACGAACACGAGTCCCCGGAAGAGTTCATGCAGGCGCTACGCGCCTGCGAAGGCCACTTCCGGTGCGACTGTCGTGGCATCGGCGAAGGCTGGGTCGCCAAGGAGCTGGCGACGATCGCCAGCGTGCTGCTTGGCACGGCGCTGGACGTCCCGCAGCCAGCCGACCTCGAGACGGACTTCCTCGCCATCACCCGCGACGCGACCAGCAGGGTGCTCGCCGAGATCGTTCTACGGATCTGGGTCCCCTACGGAGCGCGGTTGAGGTCCGTGACCCAGACCCACCCGACCATCGAGGAGCTGACCGGTCGGGCGCGCCGAGTGGACGACCAGACCACAGCCTTCCCGACCGGGGCGTGGGGCCCGGAGAAGCGCGAATACCAGGTCCGTATCGAAGGTCTTGATCCTGTCATCGAGGACGAGGCCAGTTGGGCCGGCCGCATCGACCTGGTTCGGGCCGACAGGGAACTCGCGACCGCGCCGGTCTACGCACGCTGGACCGACGACGACTCGCTGTACACCAAGGCCAGTAAGAAGATGACTACGTCGCGGGAACAGAGCGATGTGGCGCAGAATATCAAGGCAGGCACGGACGCTCTGCTGGCAGGTGATCTCGCCGCCGCGCGACACCGGCTGGGGAGGGCCGTCGCACTTGCGCACGCCGCGGGCGACTTGGCGGCACTTGAGCTGCTCGCCCGTCTGGTGACCATCGACGACCCGGCGACCGGAACGGTGGTTCTCCGCGACGACGTCCAGGACCACGACGTGCAGGTCGTTATCCTCCGCTCGGTCTGGACCCGTGGGATCGACCATGCCGACTAACGAGACCACCTCCGCCGCACCGCCGGAGGACACGCGCAGGCGGAAGGCCGGCGGGTGCCCGAACTGCGGGGCGCGCCAGGCCGTAGGCGAACGGTTCTGCCTGCGCTGCCGCTGCGAGTTCGCGACCGGGACGATGCCGGCGCAGCCGGAGCTGGTCCCGCACCCCGCGGCGAGGGTCCGCTGGGAGGTGCACATCGACGCCGACCGCGTGTACTTCGAGACCGGCAAGTCCGACGGAATGCGGTTTCCCGCCGCACAGCCGCCGAGGATCGTCCCGCTCCGCGGCGAGCGCGTCGTCATCGGCCGGCGTAACCGGCTCGACGGCAGACGCCCGTTGATCAACCTGTCGGTGCCGGTCGATGATGAGGGCGTCTCGGCCGAGCATGCCGTCCTTGAGCGGACCGCGGACGGCTCCTACCAGCTTGTCGACCACGGGTCGCGCAACGGGACGCGGCTGAACGACAGGTGCGTCCGCCTCCCGAAGGGCCGGCCGGTTCCGGTGCGGGACGGGGATCAGATCTTCGTCGGTGCGTGGAGTCGCATCACGATCCGCCGGGTAGGTCTCTGAACCCCGCGCCGTCACCGTGTCGGTGGCTCACCGGGTGCGGGCTCACCGGGACCACGGTGGGTACTCCTCGAGCGGGCTGGGTGGGGCGGGTCCGAGCATGCTCAGCCACTGCTGGTAGCTCGCGGTCCAGCGGCCGTCCGACATGTACGCCTTCAGGACGCCGTTGACGAAGGCGACGAACTGACTGTTGTCGGGCGTGCTCTTCGGGATTCCGATCCCGTACGGCTCGTCGAGGACCTTCCGGTCGGCGAATGCCTGGTCGAATGCGTGCGGGACCACGGTGAGCAGCGGGTCCTGCGCCGCTATCCCGGCCAGGATCACGTCGTCGGTCGCGATCGCGTCCACTTCGCCGCGTTGCAGGCTCACCAGGCAGTCGGCGATGTTCGGGGCAGGCGTCACTGTGGGCGCGGGTGGCGGCAGATTCTTCAGCTTCTCGAACGACGTGCTCCCGTTCGACGTGCAGACGGTGTGACCTTGGAGATCCCCGATGGAGCTGAAGCCGGCGTTCTTCCGGACCAGCAGCCCGAGGCGCGACGTGTAGTAGACCCCGGAAAAGTTGACGTGCTGCGCGCGTTCACAGGTGATCGTGTAGTTGGCTGCGACGATGTCGACCTTCCCGGACGTGAGTACCGACTCACGTTGGTCGATGGAGACGGGCTGGAACTGGACGGTGTTCTCGCCCGGAATGAAGATCGCGTCCGCGACGGCGTGGGCGACGTCTGCGTCGAAACCGGTGATCTGGAGTTTCCGCCAGTCCACCGAGCCGAGCGGTGGGTCGTCCACCGCGATGCCCACCTTGAGGAAACCGCGCTGCTTGATGTCCGCCATGGCCGAACCGGTGGGCATTGAGCCGCCAGGCGTCGGCATCGGATCCATCCGTGGCACGGCTTTACTCAACAGGTCGACCTTGGCGCAAGACGGAGGAGAGGACGAGGACGGCGCGGGTGTGGTCGGCATGGGCAGCAGCGGCCTCGCGTCCGTCGGCAGTGGACTGCCGACGGTGGCACACGCGGCCGCGACGGCCAGCGCCACCGCTCCGACACCGAGCGGGACGATGCGGTGCCGCGCCCAGGCGAATCTTTGGACCACCGGCCCTACGAATCCGCTGGAACGCCCCTCGGCGGGTTTACCGACAGACCCCCGGCCGTGCCTCATGCGGCGTACTCCCTCAGACGGCGCCGGAAGCCGGCGAGAATGAACAGGGCCGCGACGAGAACGCCCGCGAAGCCGCTCCAGCCGAGCCAGTCCAACGGCGGCGCGCTTGCTGACATCCGGGCGCGGAAGTCAGCTTGGCGGACGTTGAGCACCTTGTCGAGCTCTTGATCCAACCGGGCGAAGGCGGGTTCCCTGCAGTTCACCGTCAGCAGCGTCGCGCGGGCGAAGCGACTCAGCTCCTCGTCCACGCCACCCGCGGGGTTCTCCGCCACTCCCGCTGGGGCGAGCAGCGCGGTGACGACGGCGCGAGTGGACAGCCAGGCGTCCAGGTCCGCTGTCAGCGCCGGGCGGTCGGGGGCCGGGAGGCGGTCGAGCGCGGCGACCAGCGCTCCCCGCCGTCCAGCAGGAAGCGATCCGGTGGCGAGCTGCTTGCCGTCCAGGTCATAGCCGAGTGCACGCACCGCGTCCTGGGACCCCTGGTCGTACTGGGCCCGGTCGCTCAGCGAGATCAACGACAGATTGTCGTCCGTGCGCGTCTGCAATGCCAGCACCCGGGCCTGAGTGAACAGCACCATGGGCTGGTAACCCTTCTCCTGTGCCGTGACGACCCGGGAGCGCTCGATGCCCATCCCGGCGAACATCAGGCCCCCCGCGAGCAGGAGAACCCCCGTGCCCGCGAGCAGGCGCACGTCGAACACCCGTTGGGTACGGCGGAACAGCAGGAGCTGACTGCCGAGCGCGGTGCAGCAACACGTGCCCAGCAGCACCGCTATCTCGACTTCGTGGGTGGCGTCCGTGGCCCGCCGGGACTCCCGGTCGAGGTCCGCGCCGGTCAGGACGAACAGCTGGTCCACGGCGGGCAGAATCTTGTTCTGCATCAGAGCCGACGCGTGCTGCAGGTAGGCTTGGGCCACCTGCTGTCCGACCCGATTGTGCGCCCGTGCCGTCGCGACGAGGTCGGTGTAGGTGGGTATCTGCCGCTCCAGCAGGTCGAGAAGGTCACCTTCGCAGCTGGAATCGGCCAGATCTGTCGGGTTGGTCCCGTGGTCCGGGCAGAGGTTGGTGTTGAGGCGCCGCAGTTCGGCGAGAGCCATTTCGGCGTCGGTGACCTTGTCGGTCACCGCATGTTCGGTCCTGGTCGCGTCGTACGCGTCGCGGGCCAGCTGGGGATTGTTCCAGTTGAGGTCGAGGTCGAGCTTGACCTCATCGAATACCAGCGCCGCCGCGTTGGCGTCGGCGTAGGACAGGTCGACGCGCAGGTTCTGGGACTCGATCACGGAAGCGCCGGCGCGTTCACCCGCCACCCGCAACGCGTGATGGCGGTGCACGAAGATGAGCGCGGTCGTGCCGGCCGCCCCCCCGAAAAAGATCACTACAATCACCATCGCGATGCCGAATTGGCGGGGAACGTCGACCCACTCCCGCCACCGGTTCGCGAATCTGCCCGCCCGCCTAGACCAACCAGCGGTGCCGTGGTCTTCAGGTTCGTTCGCGTTGACCGGCAGCACCTGGCCAGCTGCTGCCGTACCGTCGCGGACCACCCGCGAGACGATGCCCGTCATGGTGGGTGATAATAACCGTACGAATTGTCGCCGACGGTGGGGGTCGTGCGGTTGGTGAAGATGTAGGGGTGTTGTTTTTTATTTTTGTTTTTCGAAAAGTAAAATTTTTTAATGCAGAGTCGTCAACGCCGTTGACTATCAAGTGATTCGATACAGCACGAAGCGGCACCCCTGGGACGATCTCTCGCCCGGCCTACCCGCTCAGTGGTCGGCGCCGGACGTTCGCCCAGGGTCTGCCGGATGTCGAGCGGCGCCTCGCGTCATCGCTGCCCGCCGCACAGGTACCCCGGCTCCGTCGGCCCACGTAGAACGCCGCTACCTGGACCTCCTCGTACCGCGCGACGCATCCACCCCAACCCCACTCCTTGATCCGCATTCTCTTCGGTGTGACGAGTGGAAGGATGACGTCAGGAGGCGCCGGTTTTCGGCCGGAAAATGTATGCCAACCATCCACTCGTGCTGAGCCGGCTACCCACCAAGGCGTCGCTGCCACCGCGGCTACCCATCCCCGCTGCCACCTCTCGGATGAACGCCCTGCGACACGTCGAGATCAACGCGGTTTTCCCAGGCTTGCTCGGCGCGCTCGTGACCTCCGGGGAAGGAAGCCGCCCAGCGGGATCTGCTCAGCGGGCTGCCCACGTGGTTCGGCGCCGCCGTCCGCTGAGCGCGCAGTCGCGGCTCGCAGCGGCATTGTCGTCCGCGAAATCGGGTCAGTGCGTGACCGTGACGACGATCTTACCGATCTGGGCGTTGGATTCCATATATCGGTGGGCCGCCACGATCTCTTCCAGATCGAAGGTGCGGTCCACCACGGGCTGGAAGGCACCCGTTCGCAGACCAGAGGCCACGAACGCCTCGGCACGGCGCAGCCGCCGTTCGTCCGTGGTGATCTCAAACAGGGTGTAGGTGCGCATGTTCAACGCCGGCATCGGCGCCATCGGATACGGCGTGGTTTCGCCACTCAACAGGCCGTAGATGAACAGGGTGCCGTCAGGCGCGACCACCTTGGCCAAGTCGAGCACGCCAGGGCCGGCAACGGCGTCGAAGACGAACTCGGCACCACGGCCACCGGTTGCGGCGAGGACCCGCTCGACGACGTTCTCCTCCTCGACGACGATCACTTCGGCCGCGCCCGCCTTGAGTAGCCGCTCCTTCTTGGCGCTCGTGCGGGTCGTGACGATCGGAACAGCGCCGACACGGTTTGCCACCTGGATGGCGGCAAGCCCCACACTGCTGGAGGCTGCGGTGAGGACGACGGTGTCACCGGCCCGCATTCCGCCGATCTCCACCAAGGCCCCGTACGCGGTCACATAGGGCATCCACACCGCCGCACCCACAACCGCGTCCACGCCCTCCGGGCGGTGCAGCACCGCTGAGGCGGGAACGATGGCCCGCTCGGCGTAGACGCCGTAGTCGTTCTGTGAGAAAGCAGGTACGACACTGATCGCCTGACCGATCTCGAAGCCGGCAACGCCGACGCCGACGGCCTCGACAACACCCGCGGCCTCATAACCCAGCCGGGCGGGAAACTCCTTGACCGGCTCGATGTAGTAGCCACCCCGGAACATCACCTCGGCCCGGTTGAGGCCGATCGCGTCCACCCGGACACGCAGCTCGCCCGGCCCGGGCTCGCCAACCTCAACGTCCTCCAGCCTCAGTACCTCCGGGCCACCGACGTCGTGGAACCGCACTGTCCTGGCCATCATGGATCGCCTTTCCGAACACGGGGACGGGGGGCCGGCGCGTGCGCCGCGGCGGCCGTCCCTAGTGAAGCCCATAAGTTCGACAGTTGTCAAACTTTGATGGTCACCAAACTTTGATCCGGCTCGTATGATAGGGAAAGCAGCAGAAGGAGGCGCTGGTTGATGGCCGTCGCACGATCCAGCGGGCAGGAGCGCGTCCCACCCCACCCCGACGTGCAGGCGATCACTCTTCAGAAGGTTCTCGAGGCTCTGGTGGACCCGGTGCGCCGCAGCATCGTCTGCCAGCTGTACGCCGCGTCCGGTGACATCAACTGCGGCGCATTCGACCTTCCAGTGGAGAAGTCCACGGCCACCCACCACTTTCGCGTGCTGCGCGAGGCCGGGCTCATCCGCCAGTACTACGTGGGCACCTCTCGGATGAACGCCCTGCGACACGCCGAGATCAACGCGGTTTTCCCAGGCTTGCTCGGCGCGCTCGTGACCGCCGGCGACGGAAGCCGCCCAGCGGGGGCCGGCCCGGCTGCCCCGGGACCGGACACGCAGACAGGGCTATGAGGCCGGGAGGCCTCGGTGTTGAGTTGTTTGGTTGTTTTTGAAGATCAAATTCGATCAAAGCAGAGTCGTCAACACCGTTGACTATCAACGGGTACGGTCAATCGCTCGTCCTGGCTGGTGCTTTCGCTCCCCGGCCCGCGGGGGTACCATCACACACGGCTCAACATTCGGGATGACAGTCTCATAATATGAGACGCTTGATGGGAGGTCTCTGTGGTCGGTGCCGCGAACGTCTACACGCATGGACATCACGTGTCGGTGCTGAGCGCACACCGGTGGCGCACCGCCGAGAACTCAGCCGCCTACCTACTCCCCTGGCTGGTGCCAGGCATGACAGTGCTCGACATCGGCGCCGGGCCCGGCACGATCACCGCGGACCTCGCGGCCCGCGTCGCTCCGGGACGGGTGACGGCGCTCGAGGTCAGCGAGGAGGTCCTGGACCTCGCGCGGGCCGAGGCCGCCGCCCGCGGCCAGGACACCATCGACTTCATCGTCGGGGACGTCAACGCGCTCGACCTGCCGAACGACAGCGTCGACGTCGTGCACGCTCACCAGGTCCTCCAACATGTGGCCGACCCGGTGGGCGCCCTGCGGGAGATGCGCCGGGTCTGCCGGCCCGGCGGGATAGTCGCCGCCCGTGACGGCGACTGCGCGGCGTTCGCCTGGTACCCGCGGCTCCCGGAGTTGGACGAGTGGCTCGCCCTGTTCCAGCAGGCAACCCGCGCCAACGGGGGCGAGCCCGACGCCGGCCGCCACCTGGTGTCCTGGGCCCGCGCCGCCGGGTTCACCGACGTGACGGCGACGGCCAGCACCTGGTGCTTCGCGACCCCGGCGGACCGGGCCTGGTGGGGCGGAATGTGGGCCGAACGCATCGTGGCCTCGGCCGTAGCCGACCAGCTGCTGGCATCGGGCCTCGCCCTCGACGACGACCTCGCCCGGATCTCGAGCGCCTGGCGTACCTGGGCGGCATCCCCCGACGGCTGGTTCGCCGTCCTCCACGGCGAGATCCTCTGCAGGCGCTCATGACCTGACATCCGCGTCCAGCCGGCTACGTCGCACGTACGGATGATTCAATCGAGTTTTACGATCCTGGAGGTCCCGAGAACCTTCCCGTCCGCATCCAGCGCCTTCACCTGGAAGTATGGTCCGCGATTGTTCGTCGCAACCGCGGTCTCAAACCCGGATCGTCGGGCGTGGCTGACCAGCGGCACCAGGGAACCGGCGTCTGGTCCACCGAGCACCTGCCAGGCCCTCGTCTGCGTCGAACCGTTCCAGGAGGCGTAAACGGTGGTTTGTCCACCGCTGGCCCGTGCCGCCACGCTCGGCGGGTAGTAC
>NZ_CAUVXL010000126.1:0-14950 GCF_963555915.1 Protofrankia sp. Cas4 | reverse complement strand
GTTCCGAAACGCTCGATAGGAGATGTTGGAACCCGGCATCTTCGCGTCGTAGCGCAGGCTCTGCAGGCCGTTGTTCTCGGAGTTTCCCGCACCCGCGTACTCCGAATAGTACGACTCCTGACCCCACCCGATGAACGCGTCGCCGTTGGACAGCGCCTGCGTACTTCCCTGGGATGCCGCGTACAACGGTGGCTCATGATAGTAGGTCTTCACGGCGGACGCGTGGTGGTGACGAAAGTCGAGGCTGAGGATCAGGCCGTGCGACTGCTGTTCGGGTGTGTTGTCCGGTGAATTGCAGCAGCCGTCGTCGAACATGCTGATCGTGTTTCCCGGCCGGAATCGGGCATCGTGCTGCCAGTAGAAGTCCGCGTTCTGACCGAGAGTGAAGTCACTCTTCTTGCCACCGAGTTGCCAACGGATCCTCCCGGTACGCTTGACGATGTCGTAGACCGCCCACATATTGCGAGCAGAGACCAACAGCTGCCCGCCGGCTCCCTCGTCGATCGAATTCATGTGGTACGGATCCCATATCCCAGCGGATGACGACGCATCGGAGGCCGGCACCTGCGAATCGGTCGGGTTCACATGCGCCAGCATGTCCCACGAGAAGACAAGTCTGCCGGTGGCAAGGTCGACCTCCTGGATCTCACTGTCCAGGATCGCACCATTTCTGGGACCCCCGTAGGGGCGGAGATCCATGGGTACCGGTTTAGACGCGATGAACAGCGCAGTCCCCCGGCGGGTCAGGAGGAACTCGTGCTCGTCCGCGTTGAATCCGTGCCGCGCCGATACCGTCCTGAGCAGACGATAGTGGGTGTCGTAGATGTAGTAACACCCGCCCGGCTCGGGTGCGCCGCCCGGCAGGTTCGTATACGTAGGCGGGATGGCGATGGATCCCTGCCACCAGGTCAACACCGGCTGCGCCGTTCCGGTCCGGGAGTTGTGATAGGTCTGCACCCTGAAGTCGGCGTTCTGGAGATTCGTCGAGGACAGCGGGCGGAACCAGACCGGATCGCCGGAGTCGTCGGCGATCAGTGACCCCGTCTGGCCGACCATCCCGCTCAGGCTGTAGGGGGCGACAAAAATCTTGCCGGGCGCCGTTCCCGGTCGTTGCGTGGTCACGGCAACCCGCATGGGATGCAGGTTCGGCGCGGACACGAAGCTCCACACGCTGCTGCCCGACATGATCGGTGCAGGGGTGGCCGAACCGCTCGACATACCAGCGCTGCCCGATGGGGGGGCGGGCTTCGTCGCACAGAGGCGAGGCGAGACCGCTCTCGAACTCGCCGCGGCGGCGGGCCCACAGCTCACGATGATAAATCCAACAGCACACACCAATGCCTCGACGGTACGACTCGTCCTTTTTCTTGCACTGCGAGCCCACAACTCTCGCACCGCCATTGCCGACCTCCTTAGCAGCCGGACGCTCCTGTCCGATTGAGGCCCGGCCTGACTTTGTCCTGAAACCACCCGGCCACGAATGATCAGGGTTGGGGAGCAGGCGCTCTCTGGTGACGACAGCCTGTCGATCGGGCCGACTCACGCTGGACTGAATGCTCCAGCAGCGGGAACAGCGCGCTGACGGTGGTAGTGACAATACCAGTCCCGCGACTGAGGCAGCAGGCAGCCGGGCGCTGCCGATACCGGCACATCGCCATCCTGGATCAATCAGGAGAATCGCGGGAAACTGAACCCACATCACGATCGGCACCTCCCGGCCTTTCCGACGGAGCTCCGATGGTGCGGCTCCGATGGTGCGGCTCCGATGTTCTGAAGCGGGTCGCAGCGGCGATCCTCCACGCAAGGAGGCCGAGTTGACTGAGCTACGAACCTTCCACCTGCCCGAATCCGTCAACGGGACGGAATCCGACATCGTTCTGGCGCGTGCGATGATGCAGGCATGGCGAATGGACGGAATTTTCCAGGTCGCCACGAGCCCGGCCCAGGACCAGAAGACCCAGGCTGCGATCGAGGCGAGCAGACGCTTTTTCCGCATGCCCATGACGGTCAAGTCCGGGTGCGTCAGTGATCTGACCTACAGCGGCTACATCGCGTCCGGGGAAGAGGTCACGGCCGGCGAGGCGGACTATTCCGAGATTTTCACCGTGTGCAAGGACGTCGCTCGCGACGATGCCCGCGTAGAGGGACAGTGGCCGTGCCACGGCCCGGCCCCGTGGCCTGACGCCGACTACCAGCGGAGCATGCAGGCGTTCATGGACGAAGTCGGTACGTTCGGTGAAAGATTACTCAAACTGACCGCTCTGGGGCTGGGAGCGGCTGACATCGACGCATTGACACAACTGACCGACGACGGCTGGCACCACATGCGGGTGCTGCGCTTCCCCGCCGCATCGGAGCAGACCTCCCGGGGCATCGGCGCCCATACCGACTACGGACTGCTGGTGATCGCCGCCCAGGACGACGTGGGCGGACTCTACATACGTCCACCCGTTGCGGGCGAGCGGCGGAACAGGAACTGGCTGGCGGACGAAAGCGCGGCGGGAATGTACGAAGATGTCGATCCGTGGACGTTCGTGAAGCCGGTGCCGAGCGTACTGACGGTGTTCCCCGGTGACATTCTTCAGTTCCTGACGAACGGATTTCTTCTTTCAACCCCGCACAAGGTCAGGCTGAACACCCGGGAGCGCTTCGCACTCGCCTACTTCCACGAGCCGAATTTCGAGGCCTGCGTCCGTCCGTTGTCCGGCCCGACTTCTGATTACATCCACTATGGCAGTCATTTCACCAACATGTTCATGCGTAGCTATCCGGACCGGATCACCACGCGTCGGATTCTCGAGGAGGACCGCCTGTCGATTCTTGCCCGCATGCGAGGTGAAGCCGAACGCCTGACCGCTGGCAGGGAAATGGTTACACCATAAGCCGACCGTACCTGCAACGAGGCATTCGGACGGTACGAGGACAGGTACCAGGACAGGTACCCGAACAGCATTGTGGAGGCATGGGATGGTGGCGTCCGGAAACGACCGGGTCGACCGTGAGGGAAACTGGGCTCAGCGGGCCGAGGCCCAACTGCCGACCCGGCGAGCGGAGGAGGAGATCCAACGCCGGCTCGCTCACGGCCTGGCGGGCGCGCCGACGATCACTGATCGGACGATTCCGACCTTCGCCCGCGGGGAGATACCGCACTTCGCCGGTGAACGGGGCACCTTCCTGAAATGCCCGTACATCGAGGACGTACACGACGTCGCCGACGCCGAGGTGGCAGTCTTCGGGGTTCCTCTGGACGCTGGGACGACATACCGGCCGGGTACCCGCTTCGGCCCGCAGGGGATCCGGCGCTCGACCAACCTGTTCGGCACCTACTCCTACGAACTCGGCGTCGATCTGCGCGAGCAGCTCAACCTGGTCGACATCGGCGACGTGTTCACCATTCCCGGCAACCTGGAGAAGTCCTTCGACCAGATCAGCCAGGCAATGGCCCACGTCGTGCAACAGGGTGTGATGCCGGTCGTCCTGGGTGGGGACCACTCGATCGGCTTCCCGACCATCCGTGGGATGGCGCCGTACCTGGACGGCAACATCGGCATCATTCATTTCGACCGCCACGTCGACACTCAGGCAAGCGACCTCGACGAGCGGATGCACACCACGCCGTGGTTCCACGCGACCAACATCGGCAACGCGCCGGCCACCAACCTGGTCCAGATCGGCATCGGCGGCTGGCAGGCGCCACGGGCCGGGGTCACGGTCGGCCGTGAGCGCGGCACGACCGTCATCACCGTTGGCGACGTGGAACGTGTCGGCATCGAGAAAGTCGCCGAACTCGCCCTGGAGACGGCGTGGAAAAACGCCAAGGCCGTGTACCTGTCCTTCGACATCGACGTGATCGACGCCGGCTTCGTCCCCGGAACCGGTTGGCCCGAACCGGGCGGTCTCCTGCCCCGCGAGGCCCTCAACCTCGTCCGTATGATCTCCGAGCCCGGCCTGGCGGGCATCGAGGTCGTCGAGTGTTCACCGCCCTACGACTGGGCCGAACAGACCGCGCTGCTGTCCAGCCGGGTGATTCTCGACAGCCTCGCCACCCAGGTCCGGGCCGGCAAGCTCGGTCGCAAACCGGCCACCGCCAACCGGGAGGCCTGGGGGCCCTATCCAGACAGCGTGCCCCAGCACCCCTGACCAGCCGTTTAGGACGGCATCGGCCGGTAGCGTTCGGGTCGGCCGATGCGAACATCGACTCCCGGGGAGTAGTGCACCAGGGGTTCGTCCCGCGGCTGCGGAAGTCCGGCCGCGGCGACGAGCCTGTCGTCGAGCGCCACAGCCTTGGCCCGGTGCATCGGCCACGGCTCGTGCCATGCCCGCGCGAAGCGGCGCCGGGTACCGGCCGCGCTGAACAGGATCCACCGGGCCGTCAGGAAATGGTCCCGCTCGTCGAGGTCACCGGATCCGAACGGCTCACCGATCCGGATCGTCATCCGGCTGGTGGCGCGCGGACCGGGCCACCGCCGGGCGCAGGTGTAGGAGATCTCGTCCGGGGTCTCCACCAGCCGCATCGACGACCAGAAGTAGGGCAGCCGGTAGGTGGTGCGCGCGACGCCCACCGCACCGAGCCGGGCCGCGTCCAGAGAGAAAAACCAGATTCCCCGCCGCCCTTCATGATCATGAACGTAGGTACGGACGTTGGTTTCGCAGAAGGTCGACGCCCACGCCACCCCGTGCCCGGCCGCGGTCGCGACCCGCATGAAGAACGGCACCAGGCCGACCCATGCCGCCCCGTCGTAGGTGTCGACCCGCAGGCCGCCCGGAAGAAGCTGCTGTACCACCGCCGGATCGAAGGGCCAGTGCACGAACGTCAGCCGCTCCCAGCGCTGTCGCATGATCGGTCTTTCCACCGTGAAGGGACACGACGCACCGAGCCCGGCCATCCCCTCCCCGACCATCCCATCACCGGCATCTGGGTCGTCGCGTTGCATGACCTCATGATGGCGGGATATCAGGCTTTATCCCATAGCCGATGGTTAGAAAAGCGACAGATACCCCGTACCGGCAGCGGGCAGGCTATGATCCCTTTTTGTGATCGTCTTACTGATCGTCCTGATCGTGATCGCCGTGCTGGTGCTGCTCACCTCGCTGAGAACAGTGCAGCAGTACGAGCGGGGGCTGGTGTTCCGCTTCGGCCGGCTGCGGCCCAAACTCCGCTCCCCCGGTCTGACATTGGTTGTTCCGTTCGGCATCGACCATATCGTCAAGGTCAACATGCGGATCGTGGCGATGTCTGTGCCCACCCAGGAGTGCATCACCCGGGACAACGTGACGCTTACCGTGGAGGCGGTCGTCTACTTCCGGGTCATCGACCCGGTCAAGGCGATCGTCAACGTCGAGAACTACACGTTCGCCGTGACTGAGGTGGCGCAGACCTCACTGCGTTCGGTCATCGGCCGCAGCGAACTTGATCAACTTCTTTCCGACCAGGAAAGGGTGAATGCCGAGCTGCGTGCGGTGATCGACGAACCCACCGAGAAGCCGTGGGGAGTCAAGATCGAACGGGTCGAACTGAAGGACCTCGCGCTTCCCGAGTCGATGAAGCGGTCGATGTCGAAGCAGGCCGAAGCCGAACGGGAACGGCGAGCCCGTGTGATCACGGCTGAGGGTGAGTTCCAGGCGTCCCGGATGCTCGCCCAGGCCGGCCGGGTGTTGGCCGCGGATCCCAGCGGCCTGCAGTTGCGACTCCTGCAGACCGTGGTCGAGGTGGCTGCGGAAAAGAACTCCACGCTGGTGATGCCGATTCCGGTCGAGTTGTTGCGGTTCTTCGACCGCGTCGTGCCTGTCGCAGACCCAACCAGCACCGCAGACCCAGCCGACGCAGACGCAGGGTCGGCGCGTTCGGGTGCGGAAAGCGCGTTACGGCTTTCGTCCGACCGCGCAGAACTGTGACACCTCGGCCGCACCCGCTTCGGCGGAATCCGGCTGCCACCGCGAGCACGACACCACCCCGGGCTCCAGCAGCTCCAGGCCGTCGAAGAAAGCGGCGATCTCCTCGCGGTTACGCAGAGTCATCTGCGATGAGCCTGCGTCGTTCCAGAGCCGGACCGCTTCCTCCATCGCCTCGCCGTGGACCTCCGCGCTCGGATGAGCGACCACCAGGTAACTACCAGCCGGTAGTGCGGCAAGAAACGTCGCGACGCTCGCCCGCGCCTGTGCGGTGTCAACGACGAAGTTCAGGGAGCCGAGGAGCATCAACGCGACCGGCCGGGTGAAGTCGAGCGTGGCCTGCGCCGCCAGCAGGATCTTCTCCGGGTCGCGCAGGTCGGCATCGACGTACTCCGTTGTCCCCGACGGGCTGCTGGTCAGCAGAGCGCGGGCGTGTACCAGCACGATCGGATCGTTGTCCACGTAGACGATCCGGCACTCCGGCGCGAGCGCCTGTGCGACTTCGTGCGTGTTGTCGGCCGTGGGTAGACCGGTGCCGACGTCCAGAAACTGCCGGATCCCCGCCTCCGCTACGAGATAGCGGACAACCCGGCCGAGGAACGCCCGGTCGGCGCGGGCGGACATCACGAGGCTGGGCATCACCGTGAGGATGTGCTCGGCCATCTCACGGTCAGCCGCGAAGTTGTCCTTACCGCCGAGCCAGTAGTTCCAGACCCGGGCCGAATGCGGGATCGACGTGTCCAACGACAAGAGGGCCTGGTCAGGGGCCTCGGAAAGCTCGGACATGACGCGGCGCCCTTTCGATCGATATCCCCGGTCAGCCGACAGTGTAGGGCCTCTCCGGTGGATATCGGCCGATCGGGATCAGGTTCGCGGGGCCACACCGATCGGCCGCACGGATCCCATCGCCGCGGCTTGGTCCACGGCATCGACACCGTCCGAGTCGTCGGCAGCCGTCGCGGCCGCGCCGGCGTCCGCCCAGCCTGCATGATCAGTTTCTTCGGCGGCGCGGCGGGCGTCGGCGAGGAACGGGCCGCCACCACTGGGGTCGAGCACACCCGCCTCCGCCCAACCGAACCTGCCGGTCAGGACCTGCTGCGCGGCCCGGAAGTTCTCGGCGTCGTCGTTACGCCACAACGCGTCGAAGAGGGCGTCGACCCGCCGCCGGGACTGCCGGCAGAACAGGTCGGCCAACTCGACGGCGGTCGGCTCGCCGTCCCGCGCCAGCATCTGCGCGCGGACCACGGACGCACTCATGGCGAACAGCTCCGCGCCGATGTCGACGATGCGACCGAGGAACATCTGCCTCTTTTCCATCCCGCCCTTCCAGCGGCTCATGCCGTAGAAGATGGAGCGGGCCATCTTGCGCGCGGACCGTTCGACGAACCGGAGATGGCCTGCGAGCGAGCCGAACTCGGCGAACGAACGGGGGTCGGTGCCCTCCCCCACGGCGAGCCGGGGCAGCCAGCGGGCGTAGAAACCCGCGGCGCGCGCGGAGGTCCGCGCCCTGGCCGACAACGGGACTTCGGTGTCGATGATGTCGCCGGCGACCGCCAGGTGGGTGTCGACGGCTTCCCGGGCGATGAGCAGCTTCATGATCTCGCTGGAGCCTTCGAAGATCCGATTGATGCGCAGGTCGCGCAGCATCTGCTCGGCCGGGACGGGCCGTTCGCCCCGGTTGGCCAGCGACTGGGCTGTCTCGTAGCCACGGCCACCGCGGATCTGCACCATCTCGTCGGCGACGAGCCAGGCCATCTCGCTCGCGTACAGCTTGGCGAGCGCGGCCTCGATCCGGATGTCCTTGCCACCTTCGTCGGCCATCATCGCCGACAGTTCGACGACCGCCTCCATCGCGAACGTGGTCGCGGCGATGAACGCGATCTTCTGGGCGATCGCCTCGTGCCGCCCGATGGGCTGACCCCACTGGACCCGCTCGGCGGCCCACTCACGGGCGATCCGCAACGCGTATTTGGCGGTGCCGGCGCAGACCGCGGGCAACGCCAGCCGGCCGGTGTTGAGGGTGGTCAGCGCAATCTTGAGCCCCTCACCCTCCCTGCCGAGCCGGTCCTGCGCCGGTACCCGTACCCGATCGAAGTGAGTGACACCGTTCTCGATACCGCGTAGCCCCATGAACTCGTTGCGGTGCTCCACCGTCACACCTGGTGCGTGGGCATCGACGATGAAGCAGGTGATGCCGCCACGATGGTCCGCGGACTTCGGTACGACCGCCATCACGACCAGCCGGTCGGCGATCACACCGTTGGTGGTCCACAGCTTGCGCCCGGACAGCTCGTAGGCCGTGTCGTCGTCCACGGGGACCGCACGCGCGCTCATCCGGGCCGGGTCGCTTCCCACGTCCGGTTCGGTCAACAGGAACGCGCTGATCTCATTACGGGCGACCAGCGGCAGGTAGGTGCGCTTCTGCTCGCTCGTGCCGAACCTGCGGACCGGTTCGGCCACGCCGATCGACTGGTGCGCGGAGAGCAGCGTCGGGATGGACGAGTGCCAGCTGCCGGCGAGCGCCAGCGCACGGTTGTAGTAGAGGGTGCTCAGGCCGAGGCCGCCGTACTCCTGCGGGATCTTCATACCCAGCGCGCCGAGCCGCTTGAGTCCTTCGACGACATCCGCCGGGATGTGACCGTCCCGCTCGATCGCCAGTGGATCCACGTGCTCGCGCAGGAAGGCCGCCAGCCCGGTGAGGAAGGCCTCGCCCCGGTCGTGGTCGGCCGCCGGCGGCCGTGGATGCGGTGAGATGAGATCGAGGCGGAGGTGACCGAGGAACAGCTCCTTACCGAACGACGGACGCGTCCATGCTGTCTCCCGCGCGGCTTCGGCGGCCTTACGAGCGTCCCTTTCGTCCACGTGTGGCATATTCAGCTCCCCAGGCTCAGCAGATCTGCTACGCCTTTACTTCCCCGTCCCGGGCGATCTACTTTCTGTCGCACACCGCAATCGCAGAGCGACTATTCAACCGTCCTATCAAGGGATATGTGTCTGGATGAAGATCGAATCGGATCGGATCGGCCGTGAGGTGGCGTCAACAGCGTTGACTACACTGTGGGTACCGACTACGAGGCAGATCAAAGGAGACCGGTGGAGACGGCGCAGCCCCGCCACACCCGCACCCCCCGTGGGACGTTGTCCCAGCAGCTTCTGCTCGACACCGCGATGGAGATCGTCGACATCGGCGGGGTCGGCGGCTTCAGCATGCGAGCGCTCGGCGCCCGGCTGAACATCGACCCGACCGCGGTCTACCGGCACTTCCGCACCAAGAACGAGCTCCTGGAGGCGCTGGCCGACCGGGTCGTGCGCGGTGAGGAACCGCTCCCCCACACCGACGACCCGCACGCCGACCTGCGCGAGACGTTCGCCCAGCTGCGCAGGTCACTGCTGCGCCATCCCACCCTCGCGCCGATCGTCCTGCGCCGGCCGCCGGGCGGCGAAGCCAGCTGGGACCGGACCAACCACGCGATCGGCCTGCTGCGTGACGCCGGCATGCCCGACCATGATGCGGCGAACGCCTTCCAGACGCTGCTCTTCTACACCCTCGGTCACGCCCTGACCGAAGCCCGCCACACCGCGGCGACCATCGCCCACAAGGGTCCGGACGCCACCGTCACCCCGGTGACCGCGATCAGCTCGGCCGCCGCCCGCTACCCCCACCTCGCCGCGGTCGCCGACCACCTCGCCGGGGCGATGGAAACCCAGTTCCACGAGGGTCTGGGCCTCATCCTCACCGCACTCGCGATCTGACCGCCCAACGCCCCAACGCCCCGACGACCCACCCCAGTTGACTTCGGAACGTGTTCCGAAGTATTTTTGATCTATGTCCGCTCTCACCGTTTCCTTCTCCGACCTGTCGAAGAACTCCAAGAGGGTCGCTGACACCGTCGAACGCGCCCAGCGCGTCCAGGTGACGCGGCGTGACGGCGAGAACCTCTACCTGACCACGGAGCATCATGATCGGCAGCGGGAGGAGACCGCCGACGTCACCGCCCGTCTGTTCACCGCGCTGATTGGCAACGACGAAGGCGCGCGGGCTGTCCTGCTCGCCCTGCCCGAGGTCTTCCCCTGGAGTAGGCACCTGTCCGCCGACGAAATGCGCGAGTTCCTCACCGACCTCGTGAACGCGACCCGCGACGTCGCAGAACTGGATATCCATTCCCATCTGCACCGGGTCATCGTCGAGTGGCGCGCCACCGCCAGAATTCTCGCCAACCCCGAACTGACCGCAGCGCTGACGGCGCCCCTCCCGGATGAGGACCATGGGGAGGTGTATGCCCCGTGAGCCCCAAACGCGGAGACGATGTTCCCGCTCCACCGATCGGCAGCACCGGCTACGCGGGCGCCTCGCTACGGCCATGCTCGGCGGCTCGGAGTACCCCCAATGGGAGTACGAGGTGACCGCTGGCGGCCGCGTACGTTACCTCGTCGACGAAACCCGCCGGACCGTGCATCTCGTCTACTCCGCCACCCGCCACCCCAGGGACACCGACAGCTGACGCTCACCGAACCAGGGGCAACATGGGTCTGTCAATCTAGCCGGTGTACATACATCAGACATCAAGGGCGACAGACAGCGCAGTGGAGCGCGGTTCACGGCTCGGCCCGCCCGTACAGGGTGTTGACGTCGATGAGGCGGACGTCGTCGCGCTGGTCTGCGAGAAGCCGCAGATCGGGACTGAAGCCGGTCAGCGAGAAGATCGCGAGGACGGCGTCGCCTGTGTCGTGGCCGTCCTCGGCCAGAACCGCACGGATGCGTTCGAGTCGGGTGAGGTCACCCGGAGTGCGGCGCTGGGCGGTCGCCTTCGCCTCGCCGATCAGGGCGATGCGGCCGCCTCGCACCCGGGGCTGCTCGCCGGCCGCGAGCGCCAGCACATCCACCTCGTGCCTGGCGCGTCCCGCGCCGTCGTGCACGGCCGCGCTGCCGACTATGCCCAGCGGCTGCCCATCGAAGACCTCCCGCGTCGCGAAGAGACGCGTCCAGGTCCGTGCCAGCTCCTCGACGTGCGGGCCGAGGATCTGCGCCGCGAACGTCGCGGTGGACGCCTGCCACACCGCGGCGGCCTCGTGACGTTCCAGCAGGTCACTGTAGGGCACTGTGATCAACTGGTTGAACCTGATGATCGGATCTGTCACCGTGATGACTGTGTTCCGCTGGCGCAGCATGTCCTGATCACGTCGCAGGTAGCCCGCGGACTCCAGGACGTCCAGTGCATGGGTGAGCGCTGTCCGCTCCCGCCCGATCATACTGCCGATCTTTGCCGGGGTGCCCGCACCGGACGCGACCGCGGTCAGGATGTCGTAGTAGAGGGTCCGCCGGGTGATGCGGGGATCCTCGCGGAGCAGGTGTTCGGTCTCGCTCCGCGTGAACAACCCAAGATCTGGATCAAGCAGGTTCTCCTGTACCCACGAGCCGAACTGCTCGACCGTGGCCGGGGGGTCGTCCTGCACGAGCTGGCGGTAGCCGGGCGCACCGCCGAGAACAGCGTGCAGGCGCAATGCCACTTCCGGGTCTGCCACTCCCCACAGCGCCGCCGCCTGACGGTAGTCGAACGGACCCAGCCGCATGTCCAGTGCCACCCGGCCGCGCAGTGCCCGGGACCCCGAGAGCAGCTCGGTCATCACGCTCATCGCGGAACCGCACAGAATGAGCCGGCCACCTGGAGTCCGCCCCAGTTGCGAATCGTCGTACAGGTGCTGGAGAAGCGACGGGATTTCCGGGGAATGGTCAAGGAGGTAGGGCAGCTCGTCAATGACCAGGAGCGGAGCCGTCCCGGATGAGCGATGTCGCTCCACGAGCTCCAGCGCGGTCGTGAGGATCTGCTGCCAGTCGTCCAGTTCAACCGCGGATGCAGGCAGTCCGGCGAAGCGGGCGAGAGCGGCCGCGAACCGCCGCTGCGCCGGCCGTCGGCCTTCCTCCTGTACCGCCGTCACGTACAGCCCGCCCGCCGCTTCGGTCAGGGCCCGCAGCAGGTAGGACTTGCCGTGGCGACGCCGTCCTGACAGCAGGCCGATCCGCAGGGCCGGTTCCCCTCGTGCGAGGAAGCGGACCAGCGTGGCCCACTGCTGATCCCGGTCCATGACATGTGCGGGCTTGTCCACGTCCACCATTCTGTATGTATTGATCTATACAGAACAGTATAGGTGCGGCCGACATCGCACAGTGAGAAGGGACGAACGCACGCTCCACAAAGTCCGCCTGGCTGATCTTCTGGCACTACGGGCCTGAGCCCCGCACGATCACCGTAGTCGCCATCAGGCCACATCCATAACACATGAAGACAATTTCCTACGGACATCCCATCAAGATCATGGACGGTAGGAGTCGTCAACACTGTTGACTACGGAATGGACTAGGGAAGGGTGCCCTGGCAGACGCAATCCGGTCAGGGGAACGCGAGAGAGCTGTCCTGGCCGGCCAGCTTGTCGATCTCCTCACGGGAAGCGATCGCCCGCGGACCGATCCCCTCGATACTCAGTGCGGCTGCCGCCGCCGCGAACCGGACCGCCTCGCTGACCGTGCTCCCGCCGTCCAACGCGATGAACAACGCGCTGGCGAACACGTCACCGGCCCCGGTGTCGTCGACGAGCTGGGACGTCTCGATGGCGGGGAACTCCTGCGTGCCGGTCGCCAGCAGCACCTCACATCCGCCGGCGCCCCTGGTGACCACGACGATGCCGCCGGCCCGCCGCACCGCCTGCGCCACGCCTTTCAGGTACGGCGCCTCATAGTCCGCGAACACCACCACATCGAGCCTGGCCGCGGTCGGGCCGTCGATCTCCAAGGGCTGATGGTGGACGAGACCATGTTCGTCCCAGGAACGGATCAGCCCCTGCGGGGTCAGGCCGAGAAGGCCCCGCGCTTGTGCCCGGACGGCCTCCTCGATGACGATTTCCCGCGCGACGGGAGCCAGGTGCAGTACCCGAGTTTCGGGAATCCGGTCAAGGCCGGACACCGAGCCTGCGGATTTTTCCAACCACTGGGTCCGGCGGCCGTCCATGCTTTCGTTGCGGAACCGCGTCGTGTCCGCCGACGGCTGGATGTAGAGGAACGCCTCGGTGGCAAACGGCATCCACACCGGTACCAGTTCCGGAGCACAACCGCGCCCGAGTCCCGCAACGCACAAGCCGAGGCGCGCCGCCTGGATGATGGCGTAGACCACACTTCCACCGACCGCGAGCGACGAATCGGGCCGGACGTCGAGGGTCGGGTTCCCCACTGCCAGGTAATCAACAGGTGGACCACTGACCAACGCCTCGGCGCTCCTGATCGTCATGGCCGCAACATTACTCGCGGGACTCTGCGCCCCCAGCTGCCCAGGTAGGCTCCTGCGCCGCTGCGTGCCCATCCGTCAAGCACAGAAGGCGAGCACAGAAGGCGAGCACGGGGGATGCGGCTGAAACTGAAAGGATCAGGGGCGGCCGTTTCGCGGCCCGCAATCCCGCGCCGGCGCCGGCACCGGCGCCGTACCCGTGGGCACCAGCGCGACGGTCGCCAGCGCTCGGGCAATTTCCGCGTAGCCGACCGTGCCGATCAGCCGTGGCCTGCCGACACCGCCGTCCAGCACAGTGCCGTCCAGCACAGTGCCGTCACCTACACCGTCGTCCAGCACCAGGGCGCACCCGGCGGCCGGGCGCTCGGCCAGCCGCGGGAGCAGATCGCTCAGAAGCTCGTTCGGTGTGGTCGTGGGCACCGCGGCCATCGGGACGCTGACCTTCGTCACCCGGGTCAAGCCGCGGTCGTCGAGCGGCACCGCGGCAAGATCGCGCAGGTGTGCGACGCCGGCGAGGCCGCCGTCGAAATCGACCACGGCGAACACCACCTGCCCGGACGCGGGTACCACCTGGTCGGCCATGTCCTCGACGACCGCGGACACCGTCCGCCAACCGGGCACCACCTCGGGTGCGGGCCCCATCACATCCCCGACGCGGACGCCCGCGAGCGCCCTGTTCGTCCGCAGCCGGGACTGTTCCACCCGGCCCGAGCCGAGCGCGAGCCACCCGAGCAAGGCGACCCACAGGCCCATTGCGCCTGCCAGGAAGATCAACACTGCACCTGAGGCGATCAGGATCCAACCAGTGATCACTCCGGCCCTGGCGGCTGCCGCGTCCGCGCGTTCACGGCTGCCGGTCCGCCGGTACACCAGCGCCGCGAGCAGGCGCCCACCTCCGGTGCGCGGGGCGGGCAGCAGCTCCGACAGGGTGATCAGAAGCGCGAGGCCACCGACCCAGAGCCCGACGCTGCCGGCCAGCGCCAGGCTGCCGCCCGGGGCGAGCCATCCCAGGGTGACCAGGCCCGCGCCACCGAGCCCGCTGACGGCCAACCCGACACAGGCGATGCGGGCTCCCGTCCGAGGTTCGTTGATGCCGGCGGTGGCGGCGCGCAGCCGACTACCGAAGGCGCCGACCGTGATCCCGTCCACCTGGACGCCGGCCCGGCGAGCGACGGCGGCCCGGGCGAGGTCGGCGGCCAGCAACAGGCCGAGGAGGAGCGCTGCTCCGGCAAGGCCGGCCGACAGGTACGCGACCGACGGCCGGTCCGGCACCGCGGCGGGAAGTGTGAAGGCGCCCAGCAGGATGGTCAGGAAGCCAATGGTCACAGCCACCCCGGGGCGCACCGAGACCGGAGTGCGTACCGTTCCCATCGGCGCATGATCGGCGGTCATGACCGTTCGATCCCCTTTCCGTCGCGGCCGCAAGCTGTGACAAAGATTGCGTTATGAAACTCGTCTCAAGGTTGCCCGATATCCGGCCCGCCCACACCATCCCGGACCCGGGAAGTTGATAAGAAGTCTCCTTACCGACCTTCAGGAATCCACAGACCTTCAGGAATCCACTGACCGGCAGGTATCCAGGGCGCCAAAGGGCCGGCGCACCTTCGCGCGGCTGGCGCCGGCCGGGAATGCCACAGTCCTCGACGCCGGCTCCGGAACCGGTCGCCACACCGCCGCGACACCGCCGCGACACGGCCGCGCTGCTCGACCGGCTGCCCGGGCCCGTCGTCGACTACGCACGGCTGACCGTCCGCCTGACATCGAGCCGACATCCAGCCGCC
>NZ_CAUVXL010000125.1:0-29178 GCF_963555915.1 Protofrankia sp. Cas4 | reverse complement strand
TGGTCAAGAGCCTGCTCCCCCACCAGGCCACCGTGACCCCCGACGGCCATATAATCATGGCCGCCGGCGAACCCTTCGGTAGCGCTCATAACACGGCTAGGAACGCTCTTCGCTCGACTCACGGATTGCAACATCAAATCCGGAACGGCATCCCTCTCGGCTTCGCCGACCAGGAGGAGTTCCGCCAGTTCTCCGATTCGCTCCATGAAGGTTTACAACAGGCTGGATACCCGAAAGCACAAGGTATCATGCAAGGAAGCTCGGTAACCGGCATCAGCTTCAGAGATCGGATACCATTTGACTTGGGTAGACGAAGCGACTTCGACGTGGCTATAGCCGATCCGTCGCTACTCGAACGGGCACGTGACCTAGGTATGAGTCTTCGCGGTCGAGGGACTCGAACCGGCTCTCTCGACTGCGAGGAAGAAGAATATCTGCGGGCGTTGAATCTATTTGATCTACAACAGAGAATGTCCGAACTCGCCGGAAGGGACGTAAACTTTATGATTTATAAAGATGTCGCGACAGCCCAGAACAAGGCACCTTCGATCATGCTACCGAAATCATGACCACCTACTACCTCTACGGAACACAGCGATCCGACATCGAAAATCTCGCCGCCGAATTCGCCGATGCCCTCAAGATTGAGCCAGAAGCGCGCGAGAGCAGCTATAAAGGTTTCTACTACAAATTCTATTCGGATCACATCCGAGGCAGCCTCAAACCAAACAAATATGCCGATTTTGAGGATGAGGAGGATGACGATGGGTACCATCGGCCCGACAGAAAGGATATTTCGTTAATATTTCAAGCGACCGTCGATATTCAAGCAGAAGAATTCGATGACATCGTTCGCAACATTACAGGAATAGAACTTTTGAAAAAAACATCAGTCAATAATGACTAATTTTGTATTGAAAATACTGTCGTTTTATGATCTTCTTTTCGCCGGCTACTGACGGGGTGCGGGTCGAGGCGCCAAAACGGCTATGTTCCGGCGGCTTCCATGCCCCGTAGTTCCTTCTTCAGCTCGGAGATCTCGTCGCGCAGGCGAGCGGCCAGCTCAAACTGCAGCTCTTTGGCAGCCTCGTGCATCTGGTCGTCGAGCTGGCGGATGAGCGCAGCCAGGTCGGCTCGAGGCATCCCCGCCAACTGCGCCGCGTGCCGCCCGACCGCGCCATCCCGACCGCTCTTCCCCGACGCGCCCTTCGAGGACATGCCGGGAACCGAGGCCTTCCCACGGGACTGTGCGCGACCACCACCGCCGATCATCTCACCGTCTGCGCTCTCCCGCACAAGGTCATCGAGGATGTCGATGACCTTCTTGCGCAACGGTTGCGGGTCGACACCACGCTCGGTGTTGTAGGCGATCTGCTTCACGCGCCGGCGGTTCGTCTCGTCGATGGCCCTGCGCATCGACGGGGTCACCTTGTCGGCGTACATGTGCACCTGACCGGAGACGTTCCGGGCCGCCCGGCCGATGGTCTGGATCAACGATTTGTCCGACCGCAGGAAGCCCTCCTTGTCCGCATCCAGGATGGCGACCAGTGAGACCTCGGGTAGATCCAGACCCTCCCGCAGCAGGTTGATGCCGACGAGCACGTCGAACTCGCCCCGGCGCAGCTCCGTGAGCAGCTCGATGCGACGCAGGGTGTCGACCTCACTGTGCAGGTAGCGGACACGGATACCGAGTTCGAGGAGATAGTCGGTGAGATCCTCGGACATCTTCTTGGTCAACGTCGTGACCAGCACCCGTTCGTCACGTTCGGCACGCGTCCGGATCTCGCCGACAAGGTCGTCGATCTGACCCTGGGTCGGCTTCAGGACGACCTCCGGATCGAGCAGGCCGGTCGGACGGATGATCTGCTCGACCACCCCGTCGGAACGGGCCATCTCGTATGGCCCCGGTGTCGCCGAGAGATACACCGTCTGGCCGATGCGTGCGCAGAACTCCTCCCAACGCAACGGCCGGTTGTCCATGGCGCTGGGCAGCCGGAAGCCGTGCTCGACCAGGTTGCGTTTGCGGGACATGTCGCCTTCGAACATCCCGCCGATCTGTGGGACCGTGACGTGCGACTCGTCGATGACCAGCAGGAAGTCGTCCGGGAAGTAGTCGAGCAACGTGTACGGCGCCGTGCCGGCGGGACGCCCGTCAATATGCCGGGAGTAGTTCTCGATACCCGAACAGAAACCGACCTGGCGCATCATTTCTATGTCATAGGTGGTGCGCATCCGCAGCCGCTGGGCCTCCAACAGCTTTCCCTGGCGTTCCATCTCGGCGAGCCGCTCGGTCAGCTCCGTCTCAATGCCCGCGATCGCCCGCTCCATCCGTTCCGGGCCGGCGACATAGTGGGTGGCGGGGAAGACGAACACATCGGTCGCGTCGCGAACGATCTCTCCGGTCACCGGATGCAGATAGGTCAGCCGTTCGATCTCGTCCCCGAACATCTCGATCCGGACTGCGAGCTCCTCGTAGGCGGGAAACACCTCGACGGTATCGCCGCGGACGCGGAATGTCCCACGGGTGAAGGCCAGATCGTTGCGGGTGTACTGGACGTCGACGAACCGGCGCAGCAACCTGTCGCGTTCGATCTCCTCCCCGACCCGCAGCCGGACCATGCGTTCGATGTACTCCTGCGGGGTGCCCAGACCGTAGATGCAGCTCACGCTCGCCACGACCACCACATCCCTGCGCGTGAGCAGGCTCATCGTGGCCGAATGGCGCAGCCGCTCGACCTCCTCGTTGATCGACGAGTCCTTCTCGATGTAGGTGTCGGTCTGGGCGATATAGGCCTCTGGCTGGTAGTAGTCGTAGTACGACACGAAGTACTCGACGGCATTGTCCGGCAGCAACTCCCGGAACTCGTTGGCCAGCTGCGCGGCGAGGGTCTTGTTGGGCGCCATCACCAGTGTCGGGCGCTGCAGCTCCTCAACGAGCCACGCGGTGGTCGCCGACTTGCCGGTACCGGTCGCGCCGAGCAGGACGATGTCGGTGTCACCGGCACGGACGCGGCGGGCAAGCTCCGCGATCGCGGCCGGCTGGTCGCCGGCCGGCTCGAAGTCCGACACGACCCGCAACGGCGCAGTCGAACGCTCGATGTCCTTACCGGGGCGATCGGCAGTGGGGCTCACGTGTCCTACAACACCACAGAGGTCCGACAGTTTCCGTCCGGCCTACGCGATGGACGCGGAAAAACGCTTCCACACCTCAGCCACCTGGTCATGAAGATCTTCCGGGCTGCCGCTGTTGTCCACGAGGATGTCGGCCACCGCGCGGCGGGCGGAGTCCGACGCCTGGTTGGCCATCCGCGCCAGCGCCTGCTCCCGCGCAAGCCCCCGATCGGCCAGGCGGGCAAGGCGGACCTCGCGTGGCGCCACCACGACGACGATCACGTCGTAGCCGCCGGACAGGCCGGCCTCGACGAGCAACGGCACGTCGTACACGACCACCGCGTCGGCCGGAGCATCGGCCATGCGACGGGTCGCCTCCGCGCCGACCAGCGGATGTGTGATCGCCTCAAGGCGGCGGCGGGCGGCGGGGTCCGCGAACACGACAGCCCCGAGCGCCTCCCGATCGAGGCTGCCGTCGGCGCATAGCATCTGCGGCCCGAACTCGTCCACGACGGCCCGCAGCCCCGGTGTACCGACGGCGACGACTTCCCGGGCGATCGCGTCCGCATCGATGACGACGGCACCGTGATCAATCAACAGCCGCGCCACCGCGCTCTTGCCCGCGCCGATCCCACCGGTCAGCCCCACCCGCAGCATGGGGCCGAGTCTCCCGCATGACCGGCCTCGTCGGATAGAGGGCCCAGGCAGTGCAGCCCAGGCATATCAGTGAAAAACAATGTAGTCACAACAACGGTAGACATATAATGCAATATCCGTCATGGTCTGTGGTGGGTCCGTGACGCTGCGGCCAGCGGTTCGGTGACGCCGCGGCCGACGAGACCGGGATCCGACGTTCGCATTCGTCCTCCGGGGGTTGTCTGTCATGGCTGGGTACCATCGCTGCACGCCGTGCGCCGTACCGCCGCACATGCTCGAACGCATCGCGCGCAACGGCACCGACGACCAGCGCTCCTGGGCGCTTTCCACGCTGGCCCGCGACACCTCGGTGCGTTCCGTGCGCGTACACAACGCCCTGCTGCGGGGCGGGTCCAAAGGCACGCAGGTGCCCCGGCTGGCGCCGACTGGAACAGCCAACCGGGTGATCGGTGACGCCGCCGGCACCGAGACCCTGCCGGGACGGGCGGTACGCACCGAAGGAGACACTGCCAGCGACGACGCCGCCGTCAACGAGGCATACGACGGTCTCGGCTCGACGTTCACGTTCTTCCAGACCGTCTACGACCGTGACTCCATCGACGACGAGGGAGTCGCGCTGCACGCGACGGTCCACTACGGCGACCACTACGACAACGCCTTCTGGGATGGTCGGCAGCTGGTGTTCGGCGACGGTGACGGCGAGATGTTCAAGGGCTTCACCACCTCGCTGGACATCATCGGACACGAGCTGACACACGGCGTGACCGAGGATGAGGCGCAGCTGATGTACTTCAACCAGCCCGGCGCCCTCAACGAGTCTGTCAGCGACGTTTTCGGCTCACTTGTCAAGCAGTACGCGCTGGGCCAGACCGTCGAGGAGGCCGACTGGCTGATCGGTGCGGATCTGCTCGCACCCGGTGTGGCCGGGGTCGCGCTGCGGTCCATGAAGGAACCTGGAACGGCGTTCGACGATCCGGTACTCGGGGCCGACGACCAGCCCGGCCATATGGACCACTACCTGCGCACCACGACCGACAACGGCGGTGTACACATCAACTCCGGCATCCCCAACCATGCCTTCTACCTCGCCGCGGCGGCCATCGGCGGCAAGGCGTGGGAGAAGGCGGGGCTCATCTGGTACGACACGCTACGGGCGCCGCAGCTGCGGCCGAACTCCACGTTCCGGGCCTTCGCCTCGCTCACCATCCGACAGGCCCGGGCGCTCTTCGGTGACGACGAGGTGGCGGCCGTCACGCAGGCATGGCGCGCCGTGGGCGTCATCATGTAGATCCGGCTGTAGCTCCGGCTGGAGCTCCGGCTGTGGAACCGCGTTCCAGATCTCGCGACGCCGGAAGCTGCGAACCCGTGTCGCCGACACGATCATAGGCGACAATAACAGGATGGTTGATGAACACGTGCGGATCGTCCTGGAGCGATCAGGAGGTTTCGTCGGACAGGCGATCAGGCGTGGCCTGGACACCGCCGAGCTCCCAGCCGACGAAGCCGCACAGCTGCGTGGCCTCGCCGCTGATGTGGAGGCTACCGCAAACCGTCCAGACCGCGCCTCCACCCCGGCGGCCCGCCCCGACCGTTTCACCTACACCCTGGAGGTTGACCGGGCTGGACACCGACTCGTGCGGCGCTTCAGCGAGCCGGTTCCAGAGGAGCTGCGCACGTTGCTTGCCCTGCTGTCCAAAGCACCGCGGTTGCCCGCCCACCGGTAGGAGCGCGACCAGTCCCGACAACGGCGATCGGTGGCTGGCCAGTGGCTACGATGATCATATCGTGGCGCGTCTGTGGGCGCCCGCGTGAGCGTGCTGCGCACCCGCGACAATCGGTACGGTTGGAAGGGATCGGGTGAAGGCCAGACCGACGAGTGCCACGGCTGCGGCGGTGAGCATGGCTGCTCGCAGTCCGGCGAGCTGCGCGTCGGCGTAGCGCTCGACAAGGGCCTGCGCCTGCGCCGGCGGTATCGCGGTGCTCGCCAACGCGGCCCGCACCTGCTCGGTGGACACGAAGCCGACCCCGGCCTCAAGCTGCACCCCGACCTGCGCTCGGACGGGCTCGGAGATCCGCGGGTCGTTCTCGACGCGATTCTGGAGCGCCACGGAAAGGGCGCTGATCACGATTGCTCCCATCAGCGCGGTTCCGAGTGCCGAACCGAGGTTCTGGGCGGTGTACTGAAAGCCCCCGACCTGGCTACGGTCCGATTCGCCGACCGAGGACTGCACGACGTTGCCGAGCTGTGATGCCAGTAGTCCCAGCCCGACACCCAGCACCGCCATGGCCACCGCGAACCTCAGGTCGTCGATCCGCGGGTCGACCGCGGCCACCAGGAAGAGGGATGCACCCATCAGCACCAGCAGGCCCAGTCGCACCACCAGACGTGGGCCGACCACCCGACCGAGCACCGGACCGCTGATCGAGGTTGCCAGCATTGTGACCGAGACGGGCAGCAGCCGCAGCCCCGTCTCAAAGGCATTGAATCCCTGAACGACCTGAAGATAGAGCGGAATCGTGAAGAAAAGCCCGAGCAGAATCACGTTCTGGATGCCGAGTACCGCCAGCCCGGATCGCAGCGGTTGAACCGTCAGCAGCGCAAACCGCACCAGCGGATCGCAACCGGATCGCTCCCGGTGAGCCTCCCAGGAGCGCAACGCCATCAGCACCGCGAAGCCGGCCGCCACCACAAACGGGGTGAGGGAGAATCCGAACGGCGCCACCGGTGAATTCTTCGGCCGCAACCATCCCCATGAACTGCTCTGCAGGATCCCGATGACGACCAGTGAAAGCCCCAGCGCTGACAGGAACGCACCGAAGACGTCGAAACCGCCGCCGGCCGCGACGGCTGGGTCACGAGAAACGGCTATGTCACGCGAAACGGCTGGGTCCCGAATCCACCGGACCATGCTGAGAATCAGCATGACCAGGACGACCTCGCCGGCGAACACGACGCGCCACGTCCACTCCGTGGTCACCCAACCGCCAAGCAGCGGACCCACGGCAATACCGGCACCGGCCAGCCCACCGATCACCGCATAGGCGACCGCCCGTTCGCGGCCGGCGTAGTTGCCACTGACAAGTGCGGCCAGTGCCGGCAGCACCAATGCGGCGCCCAGTCCCTCGACAACCGACCAGCCCACGGTCAGAATGACAAGTGTGGGTGCCAGTGTGGTGATCAGCGATCCGATCCCGTAGATGACGAGGCCGACGGTGAACGTACGTCGCCGACCCCACAGATCACCAATCTTTCCACCGGTAATCATAAAGGCGGCCATCACCAGCGAGTAGGCAGTGATAACCGCCTGGATCGCGGTCACGCTCGTGTCGAAATCCTCGACGAGCCGAGTGATCGAAACGTTCATCACCGCGGCGTCCAGCACCATGAGAAACTGTGCCGCACCGAGGACGACCAGCGCCTTCCACCTGCCCAACGGGCCTCCCCACGGCGGTCACCACCACGGTGGTGCGGAAATTATCCAGCCAGGAACGATCAAAAACCCGCAACGCCGCCGGACGCCGCCGAATACCGGGATCAGGCGAGAACCCTGGCCTTCATCTGCTCGAACTCCGCGTCGGAGATCGCACCGCGGTCCCGCAGTTCGGCAAGCCTGGACAACTCCTCGGATGGACTCGCCGTTCCCGCGGTCGTGCGTACGTAGTCGCGGAAGTCCTCCTCCTGACGTGCCGACCGCCGGGCAGCCCGTTCATGCATGCTGTCGCCCCGAAAAATCAGATACACCAGGATGCCGAACAAGGGCAACAGGATGACGAAGATGATCCAGGCCGCCTTTCCCCAACCGGACAGATCGTGGCTCAGCAGAACGTCGGATATAACGGCGAACAACAGGTAGAACCACAGCAGGAACAGGAAGAACCACAGCATCGTCCAGAAGACGCTGAGCAGCGGGTACTGATAATGGGTCTGCACGACTACCCCCTCGGTCGTCCGCACGCCCTTCTGGTTCCCCGACCCACACGGCCGGTAGAAGGTTCGCGAGTCACGACATCGCTCACCCCTGCACTACCCACCGGCCGACCTCCTTACCGCCGCCGAGCGGTAACGCCCGGTCGGTCACCCTCGCGAGGTGAATTCCAGGCGCCCGGGGCCAGATCGCCGGCAAGGAGGGGAAGACCCGACCGGCATCGAACAGGCCGTCCACCTTGAGATCAACTACCCTGATGCGTCACGCCTGAACCGCGCTCGGATGGCAGCCGGGACAGGCACTGGTGGACTGCCCATCCCGGTCATGGGACACTTCGCGCCGTGCTTTCCGCAGCCGCACCCCGCGGTGCGGACAACCCGCCCGCGGCCGCCTCCCTGATACGGGTCCCGCCGCTGACCGCCGCCATGCCGTCCATGCCGTCCATGCCGTCCATGCCGTCCATGCAGCAGCCGCCTCCGGCGACACAGCCACCCCAGGCCGCCCATGCATCGCAAACCGACGGTGCATCGGACCCTGCTCCTGCCCTGCGGCGTCCGGTGTCCGAACGTCCCGATGACTTCCCCCCGGACCAGCTTCGTGACCTGCATGCCCGCCTCGCCGCCGGCGACGCCGACGCGCTCGCGCAGGTGCACGCGCGCTACGCCCGCTACCTCGCCGCCGCGGCCGCCCAGATCACCGCGGACCGCGAAGCCGCGGCCGAGGTCGTCCAGGACGTCCTGGTACACCTGTGGGAGCACCCGTTGCGGTTTGATCCTGACCGCGGCGGCCTGCGCGCCTACCTGGTCGTCATGGCCCGGCGTCGGGCGGTGGACTGGGTCCGGCGGGAAAGCGCGCGCAGGCCGTCCGAGACCGTCGCCCGGGAACTGGCCGCAACGCCCGACGGCCCGGCCGCCGACACGGTGGTGCTGACCGAGGTCACCGCGGCGATCGTGCGTCGTGGTGTGGCGGATCTCCCGTCGCTGCTGCGCGAAGCGGTGGAACTCGCCTTTTTCGACGGCTACACCTACCGTGAGGTGGCAACCCGACTCACCATTCCGGAAGGCACGGCAAAATCCCGGATCCGCGCTGCCCTGCAGAAACTTGCGGTCCGGTTGGAGCGCGAAGGGGTTCACGTGTGAGCGCCAGGAAGGTCGAACCGCACGACCTTGCGCCCGCGCACCCGTTGCGGAATCCGGCCCCCAACGGCCACGGAGGACATGTCGATGACCTTCTCGGTGCCTACCTCCTCGGCGCCTGCGATCCCGACGAGACGGTCATCGTCGACACGCACCTCGGCCGGTGCGAGCACTGCCTGGTCACGGCCGAGACGCTCAGCATCGGCCTGGTCGGTCTTGTCGGCCGGCAGCGGCACGACCTGGCCTGCGAGGTGTCCGGCGACATGCTCCGCGATGTAGCCGATGAGATAGCCGCCGAGGCGGCCGATGCGGTAGCCACCGAGGTGGACCCGGCCGGTTCCGCCGCCCTGGCCGCGGTCATGGCGGCGGCTCTGACTCGCCGTCCGGCCACGCCGGTGGCACCGGAGATCGCAGATCCCTACCTCACCCAGGTTGGCGCCGTCGACCGGTTGCTTGCCGAGCTCACCGCCGACGACTGGACGCGCGAGATCGTCAACGGTTGGAACACCCGCGAGCTCGTCGCGCATCTGGCCGCCTCCGACGGGCTGGTCGCGGCCGGGATCGGCCTGGCGGTGGATCCGCCTGTGCACAGCACCGACCTGGATGAACGGACCGCCGCCGTCCACGCTCACCAACATGACTGGACGACCGGACGCACCTGGTCGGCCTGGTATGGCGCCATGGAACGGATCGCCGAGCAGCTCCGCCGCAGCGGGCTGACTGACACGGACGGGCCGACTGACACGGGCGACCGTCGCGCGCCGTTTGGCCCGCTGGGCGCCTACCTGACCATCCGGGCCTTCGAGACGTGGATCCACGGCCGTGACATCGCCGAGCGGGTCGGGCTGGCCATGCCGCTGCCACCCGCCGATCACCTCCACCGGATGGCCGACACCGCAATGCGGTGGCTCACCCCGAAGGTACGGGCCGCGCTACCACCTGCTTCCGGGGACGCGACGCTCCTTGTCACCCTCTCGGGCCCCGGTGGCGGCCGGTGGGTGATCGGGCCGGACGGCACCAGCGAGATTGCCGGTAGCGGGAAACCGCCCGCCACCAGCGCGGCGATGTCCGCGCCCCTGCTCGACTTCTGTCTGCTGGTCGCCGACCGCCGCCAGGCCGACGACATCGGCGCCGAGCTGGTGGGAGACACCGCGATCGCACAGGCGATGCTCGACGTCGCGCCCTCGTTCGCCGGCGCCTGACAGTTCACCCTCGCCCATCCCGCGCAGCAGTTCACGGGTGCCGCACCGGGTCAGCCTTTGACGCACAGGACGGCCCGCAGTTCCGCGGCGACAGCGACCAGGTCCCGCTGGTTGGCGATGACCTGCTCGATGTCCTTGTAGGCCGCCGGGATCTCGTCGATCACCCCCGCGTCCTTGCGGCATTCCACCCCGGCGGTCGCCGCGGTCAGATCCTCGACGGTGAACATCTTCTTCGCCTTCGACCGGCTCATCCGCCGACCGGCCCCATGCGACGCCGAGTGAAAAGACTCCGGATTCCCCAGTCCACGAACGATGTAGGACCGGGTACCCATCGAACCCGGGATGATGCCATATTCCCCGGACCGTGCCGAGATCGCGCCCTTGCGGGTCACCAGCACATCCGCGCCATAATGATGTTCTTCGGACACGTAGTTGTGATGGCAGTTCACCGAGGCGAACGCTCGTTCCCCCGCATACGGACCGCTCTGCGGCGCAACCGGCAGCCGCAGTCCCGGGAAGAAACCATGCAGCACATCCTGGTACAGGCCGAGCATCGTCACCCGATTCAGCTGTGCGTACCGCTGCGCCCAGACCAGATCATGCCGGTACGCCCGCATCTCCGCCGTGCCCGCGAGGAACACCGCCAGATCCCGGTCGCGCAGGTCGCCGTTGTGCGCCAGCCGTTTCGCGATCCCGATATGGACCTCGGCCAGCTCCTTGCCGATGTTGCGTGAGCCCGAGTGCAGCATCAGCCACACCTGGTCGCCGGTGTCGAGGCACAGCTCGATGAAGTGGTTGCCCGAGCCGAGCGTCCCCAGCTGCGCCATGGCCCGCTCCAGCCGTCCCGAGACCAACGGATGCAGGTCGGCGAAACCGTCCCAGAGCTCCCGGTGGGAGCGCACCCTGCCCGAGACGGTCGGGTGTCCGAGACGCCCGACCGGAATCACCGCCTCGACCGCGGCGCGTATCGCACCCAGATCATCCGGAAGATCACTCGCGGTGAGGTTCGTGCGGACGGCGGCCATTCCACAGCCGATGTCGACGCCGACGGCCGCGGGCGACACCGCGTCCCGCATGGCTACGACGGAACCGACGGTCGCGCCCTTGCCCAGGTGGACATCGGGCATGACCGCGACATGGTGATGGACATAGGGGAGATCCGCGACGGCGCGCAGCTGGTCGAGGGCTGCGCTGTCGACCTCCTGCGGACGGGTCCACATCCAGATGGGGGTCCGCGCACCCCCGAGTTCGGCAACGGCTGCCATGATCGATCGCTCCTGTTCGTCATCCGATACCCGGGCGGACGGTGCCCGGCGGTCTCACGAACAGGAGCGTGCCCGATGTATGCGGACTTTTCGAATGGTTTTCCGCCGCCGGACGCGAACGGGGCCTGCGGAAGATGTCCCGCAGGCCCCGTTCAGTGCTCTGTCAGGCAGCACCGATCTCACGTACTACCCGGTCGGGTTACTCCCGGCCGAACTGCTCCCGAAGGCGACGAAGCGCGTCCTCGTCGATCGCGGAGGCGGGCTGGTCGGGCTCGGCAGAGGTGTAGGACGACGGGGCGACCGCGGCGGCCTCGGCTTCCTGCGCGGCCCGAATCTGCGCCTGGTGCGCCTCGTAGCGCTGCTGGGCGTCGGCGTACTGCCGCTCCCACTCGGTCTGCTGCTCCTCGAAGCCCGGCAGCCACTCCCCCGTCTCCGGGTCGAAACCCTCGGGGTAGACGTAGTTGCCCGCCTCGTCGTACTTGGCCTCCATCCCGTACTGGGACGGGTCGAACGCCTCGCCTTCGCCGACAAGGGCGCTGGAGTCGTTCGCCTGCTTGAGGGAGAGGCTGATCCGGCGCCGGTCGAGATCGATGTCGATGACCTTGACGAGGATCTCGTCGCCGACGTTCACGACCTGCTCGGGGATCTCCACGTGCCGTTCGGCCAGCTCGGAGATGTGCACCAGACCCTCGATGCCCTCGTCCACCCGGACGAACGCGCCGAAGGGCACGAGCTTGGTGACCCGACCCGGGACGACCTGACCGATCGCGTGGGTACGGGCGAACTGACGCCACGGGTCTTCCTGCGTGGCCTTGAGCGACAGCGACACCCGCTCGCGCTCCAGGTCGACGTCGAGGACCTCGACCGTGACCTCCTGGCCGACCTCCACGACCTCCGAGGGGTGGTCGATGTGCTTCCAGGAGAGCTCGGACACGTGCACCAGACCGTCGACACCACCAAGGTCGACGAACGCCCCGAAGTTGACGATGGAGCTGACGACGCCCTTGCGGATCTGGCCCTTGGCCAGCTGCGCGAGGAACTCCGACCGGACCTCGCTCTGGGTCTGCTCCAGCCACGCACGCCGGGACAGAACCACGTTGTTCCGGTTCTTGTCCAGCTCAATGATCTTGGCTTCGAGTTCGCGGCCGACGTAGGGCTGCAGATCGCGCACCCGGCGCATCTCCACCAACGACGCAGGCAGGAAGCCCCGTAGCCCGATGTCAAGGATGAGACCGCCCTTGACGACCTCGATGACGGTGCCGTTGACGACGCCGTCCTCCTCCTTGAGCTTCTCGATCGTGCCCCAGGCGCGCTCGTACTGCGCGCGCTTCTTGGACAGGATGAGACGGCCCTCCTTGTCCTCCTTCTGGAGGACAAGGGCCTCTACGTGATCACCGACCGTCACGACCTCGTGCGGGTCGACATCGTGCTTGATCGAAAGCTCCCGCGAGGGGATCACGCCTTCGGTCTTGTAACCGATGTCGAGGAGCACCTCATCGCGGTCCACCTTGACGATGGTTCCGTCGACGATGTCACCGTCGTTGAAGAATTTGATCGTTTTATCGACGGCGGCGAGGAAGTCCTCAGCCGAGCCGATGTCGTTGACCGCGACCTGCGGGGTGGTCGGGGTGGGCGGTGTGGTCACGGTCTCCACGGGTCGTACGTCGGTGGTGCTCGTCAAGGGGTCGGCTCCGGCTACAGGGTTCGTCGAATGCACGAGGGGCCGGATCGAACCGCCGGGACGGAGGGACAGGGACCGTGCAAAACGAACACTGTCGGTACCGATAGCGACGCTCGAGCGGATCTACTAGGTCTGAGATCCACAGACTCTCGTGCCAGACCCAAGTCTAGGGATCGTTGTCCAGGGTGGTCAACGCCATGGCGGGTCAACCTCGTCCCGCGTCGGGGTAAACCGCGCCGGAGACGACCCGCGAACCCGATGGGACCGCGACCATGTCACATCATCGGAACGGGATGACGCACGCGGCGGACGACCCACCCCCGATTGGATGCCCAGCGGACACTGCGAGGATCGATGCCGTGAACGGACCAGAACCCGCCAGACCGGACGCGCCCCGGCCCGTCCTGCCGCAGTACCCGCCGGGCGGGTATCACCCCGCCGAGTTCGGGTACAGCGACGTCGACGACGACAGCGCCCGATGGGCCAACCGCGGCTACTGGGACGCCACCGCCGACGACTACCAGGCCGAGCATGGTGCCTTTCTCGGTGACACGGACTTCCTGTGGTGCCCCGAGGGTCTGCGGGAGGCCGACGCGCACCTGCTCGGCGACGTCCGCGGCCGGACCGTGCTGGAGATCGGGTGCGGCGGCGCGCAGTGTGCCCGCTGGCTGGTCACCCGTGGTGCGGACGTGGTCGCGCTGGACCTGTCCGCAGGCCAGCTGCGGCACGCCCGGACGCTGTCGGTGGCCACCGGTGTGGACGTCGCCCTGGTACAGGCCGACGCCACCCGGCTGCCGCTGGCCGCCGCAAGTGTGGACCTGGCCTGCTCGGCCTTTGGCGCGATCCCCTTCGTCGCGGACAGCGCGGCCGTCATGCGTGAGGTCGCCCGGGTGCTGCGTCCCGGCGGGCGCTGGGTCTTCTCCACCACACACCCGATGATCTGGTCCTTTCCCGATCATCCGGGCAGGGAGGGTCTGACCGTGGTCCGCAGCTACTTCGACCGGCGGGCATACGTCGAGCGGGACTGGGCCGGCCGGACGAGTTACGCCGAGACCCACCGTACCGTCGGTGACCGCGTCCGGGAGCTGGTGGCCGCCGGTCTGACCGTGTTGGACCTGATCGAACCGGAGTGGCCGGCCGGGCACGACCGGGTCTGGGGCCAGTGGGGGCCGGTGCGTGGCCGCCTGTTTCCATCCACCGCGATCTTCGTGACCGAAAAGGGCACCGGGACCACCTGAGACGTCCCGGCGACAACGGTGATCGCGCCACCTTTGGCCCGGCCGGCCGGAGTCCGCCATGGCCGGCCCCAGATAGCCAGCTACATGCTTGTTACAATTAGTAATGGGAATGTTGCCGTCGTGACATGGTGGGAGGACACAACAGCCAGCCGTCCGGGCACGGTGGATGCGGTCCCGGTTGCCCGGCGCCCGTGCCCACCCGAGCGCGGCCCAGTCGGTGCAAGGCCCGCCCGATCCCCGGCGGCACCGGTGCCGGCCCCGCTCGCGGTAGCGGCCCCGCTCGTGGTAGGGGCCCCACCCCGGCACGCCCTGCGGGGGGCGATCCGCGGTGCGTCCCCACTGGCCGTTGCCGCCCTCGCCGCCAACCTCGCGAACCTGCTCGTCACGCTGGTGCTCGCCCGGCATCTGTCCACCACCGCCTACGGGGCGCTGGCCCAGTTGCTGGCGCTGTTCTTCGTGGTGTCCATGCCCGGCAGCGCCCTGCTCGTCGGCGTCGTCCGCAAGGTGACGCCCTGGCAGCAGACGGGTGAGGCCGCGATGATCGACCAATGGATTGCGCGGGTCCGGCGTGGCGGTGTCGTCCTGGTCGTGTTGACCGGTATCGCAGCTCTCCTGCTGCGGGGTGTCATCGCCACGGCGCTGTCCCTGCCGGGTCCCGGCGGTGTCGCCGAGATGCTCACCGCGGGCGCCGCCTGGTGCCTGCTCTGCGTGGACCGCGGGTTGCTGCAGTCCACCCACAGGTACGCCGGCCTCGCGGCCAACCTGCTGCTGGAGGGCCTGGTCCGGGGCGCCCTCGCGGTCGGGCTGGTGCTGGCGGGTCTCGGAGCCGATGGCGTCTGCCTGGCGATCCTGCTCGGTGTACTGGTCGGGCTCGGGCACGGACGCACGATCCTGGGCTCCCACGCCGGCCGCGCTGCGGCGCGCGCCAACCCGCCCGCCGCCAACCCGCCCGCCGCCAACCCGCCCACCGCCAACCCGCCCACCGCCAACCTGTCCGCCGGCACCGCGCCCGCGATGGCGCCGAACCGGCTGGCCGTCGAGGTCGGCGCCGCGCTGAGCGCCCTGGTCCTGCTGGGCGTGCTCCAGAACATCGACGTGCTGGCGATCGGCGCACACCGCTCCGTCGACGCCGGCTCGTACGCGGCGGTGTCCGTCGCGTGCAAGGCGCTGGTCTTCGCCGCGGTCGTCCTGGGGGGCTTTCTGCTGCCCGAGACCGCGAGCCGCCGCCACCGCGGTGAGCACGCGCTGCACCAGCTGGGCGCGACCCTGGCGATGCTCGCGGTGCCGGCCATCGGGCTCCTCCTGGTCGCCCTGCTCGCTCCGGCGGGTGGACTGGCACTGGCCTTCGGCCCACGGCTGACCGCGGCCGCAGGCTCCCTCGCACCGCTGGCCGCAGCCATGACCTGCCTCGGGGCAACCGTCCTGTTCACCCACTACCTGCTGGCCGTCGGCGCGCGCGGCGTCCTGGTGGTGCTCGCGGCCGCGACGGCCCTCGCCGTTGCGGGCGTCTGGTGGGTCGGCGGCGCCTCGGTGGCGACCGCCCGGCTGGAACTCGCGCTGCATGCGGTGCTGGCCGCAGGCACGGGACTGCTGGTCTGGGCTGACGCCCGGCGCACCGCCACCCGGTGAGCGTGCGATCATCGCTGCTCGGACGCGTCGCGGGTCGGATTAGGATGCTTCGGACACGCTTCGCGATCACCGCAGGCCCTGGGGGCCAGGCCCGCGGCGTGCTGCCGTCTTCCTCCCTGCCGCACCAGCGACCGGGAGCCGAACCAGGACGATTGGGCTGGACCGGTGACCCTGACCGCACCATCGGCACATCCGCGGCGAGTTCTCTCCCGCCGGCTCGCCGGCCGCCCGGGCGCCGGCGGCGAGCCGTCGCCGCTGCGACGCCGGTGGCTGCCGTCGTGGCCCGCGTCGCTGCTGGCCGCGATCGCCTACCTCCCGCTGCTGCTCACCGCACCCGGGCGGGTCGGTGTCGACACCAAGGCCTACCTGTACATCGACCCGCAACGGCTGATCAGCCATGCGGGGATCATGTGGGCCCCGAACATCGGGATGGGTGCGGTCACCCACCAGAACATCGGTTTCCTCCTCCCGCAGGGCGCCTTCTTCTGGCTCGTCGACCTCGTCGGTCTGCCCGCCTGGGTCGCCCAGCGGCTGTGGACCGGCTCGGTGCTGTTCCTGGCCGGCGCGGGCGTGTTGTTCTGCATGCGGTCGTTTCGGTGGCCGAACAGGCCCGCCTTCGTCGCCGCGGTCGCCTACATGTTGAGCCCCTATGTCCTGGAGTACGAGGCTCGGATGTCGGCGATCCTGCTGCCGTACACGGGCCTGGGCTGGCTGCTCGGGATCACCGTCCGCGGGCTGCGCGAGGCCCGGGGCGGCCGCGCGGCCTGGCTGCCGGACGGCTGGCGCTGGCCGGCCGCGTTCGGTGTCACCGTCGCGCTGGTCGGCAGCAGCAACGCAGCCAGCCTGATCTTCGTGCTGCTGGCGCCGATGCTCTGGCTGCCCTTTGCCCTGTGGGGGACCCGGGAGGTCCGGCTCGGCCCCGCGCTGGGAATGATCGTCCGTACCGGTGTGCTGGTCGTGCTGTGCTCGGCCTGGTGGATCGCGGGTCTGGTCACTCAGGCCGGCTACGGCGTGGACATCCTTGCCTACAGCGAGACGCTCAAGACGGTGGCGAGCGCCTCGCAGGCGTCGGAGGTACTACGCGGCCTGGGCAACTGGTACTTCTACGGCGAGGATGCTCTCGGCACCTGGATCACTCCTTCGCGTGACTACACCCAGACCGTGTGGGTGGTCGCCGTGAGCTTCGCGGTACCCATGCTGGCGCTGGCGGGCGCGGCACTGCTGCGGTGGGGCTACAAAGCCTACTTTGTCCTGCTGGTGCTCGTCGGTACCACGGTCGCGGTGGGCGTGTACCCCTATGACAACCCCTCGCCGCTGGGCGCTGCGTTCCGCGCGTTCGCGCAGGCATCCACCGCCGGGTTCGCGCTCCGGTCAATGCCCCGGGCGGTACCACTGGTCGCGCTCGGCCTGTCGGTGCTGCTCGCCGGCGGGCTCGCGGCGGTCAGCGAACGGCTGGGCACCGCGGTCGGCTCCACGGTCGGCTCCGCGGTCGGCACCACGGTCGGCACCGTCAGTGGACGCGTGCGCGGGCGCTCCGGGGGCACCCGCCGCCGCGATGTCCGGACCCGGTTGCCGCGGCTGGCGCCCGGCACCGCATGGATCGTCGTCATCGTCCTGATAGTGGCGAACCTCAGTCCGCTGTGGCGTGGCCGGTTCATCGAGTCGGATCTGGACCGCCCCGAGCAGATCCCCGCCTACGAGCGCCAGGTCGCCACCGCACTGGACGCGACCGGTCCGGCCACCCGGGTGCTGGAACTGCCCGGTGCGGACTTCGCCCATTACCGCTGGGGGACCACCCTGGACCCCGTCCTGCCCGGCCTGACCAACCGCCCCTACCTGGTGCGTGAGCTGATCCCGTTCAGCGCCGCCGCATCCGCCGACCTGCTACGCGCTGTGGACCGCCGGCTGCAGGAAGGCGTGTTCGAAACCAGTTCGCTGGCCGACATGGCCCGGCTGATGGGAGTCGGTGACATCGTGCTGCGCAGCAACCAGCAGTACGAACGCTTCCGCACCCCGCGGCCGGTGCCTACCTGGGCGCTGTTCACCGACCCGGTGCCCGCCGGGCTTGGCGCGCCACGCCGCTTCGGCCCGCCGGTCACCGACGCACCACGCATTCCCGTCAACGACGAGCTGGCCCTGGGTACCCCACCGGACGCGGTCGACCCGCCGGCGCTGGCCGTATTCGGAGTCACCGACCCACAACCCATCGTGCGGACGGCGGCCACCGGGGCACCGCTGCTCGTCAGCGGCAACGGGGAGGGGCTGGTGGACGCCGCGGCCGCCGGCCTGCTGGCCGACCCGCTCACAACGAACCGGGCCATCCTCTACACCGCGTCGATGGCAGCCGACCCGGCATCGGTCGGCCAGGCCCTGAGCGACGGCGCCGATCTTCTTCTTACCGACAGCAACCGGCGCCGGGCCGAACGGTGGGGCTCGATCCGGGACAACTACGGGTACGTGGAAGGCCCCGACACGGTCGCGCTGGCACCCGACCCCAACGACAACCGACTACCGGTCTTTCCGGCCGAGACCACGGCGGCCCAGACGGTCGCGGTGCTGCACGCCCCCGGCCAGCCCGGCGACATCGCCGCCGTCGGCGCAACCAGCTACGGCAACGCGTTCTCCTACAGCCCGCCGGAACGTCCGGTGGGCGCGGTCGACGGCGACCTCGACACCGCGTGGCAGGTCGGCGCGTTCGCCAACCCGGCGGGCCAGCGCCTCCAGATCGCCGTGACGGACCCGGTGCGCACCGACCGCGTCCGTCTCGTCCAACCGCTACGCGGCTCCCCCAACCGGTGGATCACCAAGGCGACGCTCCGGTTCGACGGCGACGCACCGGTGAGTGTGAACCTCACCGCCGCGTCCCGGACCGAAGCCGGCCAGCTGGTCACCTTCCCGGCCCGTCGGTTCACCCGCCTGGACATCACCGTCGAGGAGACCAACACCGGGGTCCGCGCGCAATACGCGGATCTGTCCAGCGTCGGGTTTGCCGAAGTCGACATCGTCCGACCGGACGGCACGTCCCCGCACGCACACGAGCTCCTGCGGATGCCGACCGACCTGCTGACCGCGGCGGGCACGGCATCGGTGCAACACCGGCTCATGCTGCAGGTCACCCGCGACCGGGCGAACCCGGGCGAACCGTTCCGCTCCGACGCCGAGGCGGCCATGGCGCGGGTGTTCACCCTGCCCACCGCGCGTACCTTCGCGCTCACCGGCACCGCCCGCGCGTCCGCCTATGCCAACGACCTGATCCTGGGTACCTCCACCGGCCGGCCCTCGGACACGGTGACCACCGAATCGTCCGGGCGGCTGCCCGGTGATCTGGCTGCCGGCAGCGCCGGCGCGTTCGACGGTGACCCGGCGACGCTGTGGAGTCCCGGCTTCGGGATGCAGACCGACGCCTGGATCCAGGTCAACTCCCCGAAGCCGGTGAGTTTCTCGACGCTGACCCTGTCGGTGGTGGCCGACGGGCGCCATTCCGTGCCGAGGACACTCGGGCTGGTCGTGGACGGTAAGCGGGTGGACACGCTGACCATCCCGCCGATCACCGACATGCCGGGCGCCAGGATCGGACAGCCAGGCGCCAGCCGGACGGTCACCCTCTCCTTTCCCCCCGTCCGGGGCAGCAACATCCGCCTTGTGGTCGACGACATCCGGTCGGTCACCACCCGGGACCCGATCAGCCAGCAGCTGATCACGATGCCGGTGGGACTGGCCGAGGTCGACATCGCCGGCCTGCGGGTTCCCCCGGCGACGGCAACCCTGCCGGGCGCATGCCGTAGCGATCTCCTCACGCTCGACGGACGCCCGGTCCCGGTACGGATCACCGGTTCCAGCGCCGACGCGCTCGCCCGCAAGGGCCTGCTGGTGTCGCTCTGCGGCGACCCCATCACCCTGGGACCCGGCGACCACGTGCTACGCACCATCGCGGGAGCCGGCGTCGGATACGATCTGGACCGCCTTGTACTGGCCTCCGAGCCCGGTGGTGGCGCGTCGCCGATCACTGCCGCCGGCTCGGTCGCACCGGCCGACCAGGGCACCCCGGTCCGATCATCGGGCGCGAGCACCACCCGCGCGCCGGCGGTGGCGGTCACCGGATCGAGCGACACCTCGTTCGCCCTGCGGGTCACCAACGCCGAACCCGGCACACCGTTCTGGCTGGTGCTCGGGCAGAGCCTGTCCGCCGGCTGGAAGGCGACCTCACGGGGAACCTCAACGGGAGGATCGACGACCACCGACTACGGCGCGCCACGACTGGTGGACGGCTACGCCAACGGCTGGCGGATCACTCCGACCGCGTCCAGCTTCACCGTCGATCTGCGCTGGACCCCCCAACGGCTGGTGCGCCGTGCGCTGGCGCTCTCCGGCATCGCGCTGACCTCCTGCGTCGTGTTGATGGTCGTGACGGCGAGAAGGCGCCGGCGATCACGCACGCAGGCCGATCCGGTGACCGCCGAGCTACCCCGGTTCGCATCGCCGACACCGCGGGCCCCGCGGGTACCGGTCACGGTCGCGGTACTCGCAGCGACGGTGGCTGCCCTGATCGCCATGGCACTGGTGAACCCGGCGGCGAGTATCGCCACCGGGCTGGCAACCCTGGCCGCGCTACTCCTGCCCCGGGGCCGGACCCTGCTCACGCTCGGACCGGTGGCCGTGCTGACCCTGAGCGCCACCTATGTCATCCAGGTCCAGCTGCGCCACAGCCTGCCCAGCGACGGGGAGTGGGTCAGGGCCTTCGCGCGGGTCGCGACCGTGTCCTGGATCGCGGTTCTGCTCCTGGGTGCCGACGTCCTCGTCACGGCGGTGCAACACCGGTACCGACACGATCTCACCGCGGATCTCACCGCGGATGTCACCGCCGGCCCGTCAGGCCCGGGCACCGGCGCGGTCACCGGCGGCGATGCCGCGCGACCCACCGTTCACCCGTGACACCACCGTGCGGCCAACGGCTCGCGCAGCGGCCCGCAGCGCATTCTCAGCACCGCACAGAGCGGCGCTCGGTGGCTGATCGACCTCGGTCACCGCGGTGCCGACCACGAACGACGGCCTCGGCTCCCCATCCCATGACACCCGCAACCGGGCGATCATCTCGTTCGACCCGACCTGGCTCCCACCCGGGAAGGCGACGACGAAGCGGTTGTGCGACCAACGCCCCAGCTCCGCACCGGGACCAGCGGCCGCACGCAGCTGGCCGGCAAACTGTGTGAGGATGTGCTCGTCGCCACAGATGCCGTCCGGGTCCGAACCCGGGTCCGAACCCGGCTCCGATGGGGCACCGAGCACCGCGAACAGGCAGAGGACGGTTCGCGCGGGCAGGCCCTGCAGAATCGCCAGGAAGCGCTCGCGGCTGGTGAGGCTGGTTGCCGGGTCGATACCGATCTCCCGGACGCGGACCTGTGCCCGTCGCAACCGCGCAAGGGTATGACCGGCCTGACCGCCCAACAGGGTGACCGCGCGCAGGCCCGCCTGGTCGGGCTCGTCCCGCCTGACCGTCCAGTGGGCCACCACAAGCCCGATCAGGCCGCCCTCGCCGGGAAGCGGCACCAGCAGCGCAGAGGCGATGCGCAGCCGCCGCACGACGTCCGCCGGGAACAGCGTCGAGGATGTGACGTCGGCCAGGAACACCGGCGCCCTGGTACGCAGGACGGCCCCGATGCCGACGGTGTCGCGCCCGGTGAACCGCTCCGCGGGCGTCGCTCCGTCCTCGTCCGACTTCGTCGCTCCGTCCGCGTCCGACTTCGTCGCGGTGGCCACCGCGTGGAACACCGTCGATCCGGGAAGGTCAGCGAGCAGTAGGCTGGCCGCATCCGCGTCGAGAAGCGCTCGGGAGACCTCGGCGACCGTCGACCCGGCCGCATCCAGGTGATCGGGATACCAGAACTGGTCCAGCACGCCCAGCGCCCCGGTCACCTCCGCCAGCATCCGGTTGGCTCGGCGGGCCTCCAGTAATTGCATGACCTGGTGTCCCAGGGCGGCGAGCGACTCGCGTTGGCCGGGGGTGAGAGCACGAGGAATACGGTCCACCGCCACGACGTGCCCGATCACCTTGCGATCAGGGGTGGTGATCGGCGCTCCGGCGTAGAAACGGAATGACCGGCGCGGCCCGATCCTGGCCAGGCGCATGAAGCGGGGGTCCGCGGCCATGTCCGCAATCTCGAAGACCCCGGTTTCGGCGGGCGCCCACTGACTGACCGACACATCGCGCGGTCGTTCGGTCACCGTCGAGCCGTGGCAGGCCTTGAACCATTCCCGATCGGTGTCCAGGAACGCGACGAGTCCCACCGGGGTGTCACACAGGCGGGCCGCCAGCGCGGCGATCTCGTCGAATTCAGGCTCGCTGTCGGAATCGAGGATCTCGTACCGGCGCAGCGCGGCGATCCGGGCGGGTTCGTCAGCCGGCCTGACAACGGGCGGTCCGGCCATGACCAGTTCCGGCGGGCACGGCCGCGCCACCCGATCGGGGCCCGCAACCCGATCGGGGCCCGCCACCGAATCGGCCTGCACCGTCGCGGCGGGCCCAGGAACGGCCGCGACGACCGCGCAGGCCTGCGCGGTCAGCAGCGCCAGCAGCTCGGGCGAGGGAGGCAGCGGCCGCGAGATCGCCTCCCCCTGGAGAAGATCGCATCCGAGCTCCATCAGCATCCGCAGGGCCCGGGCATCCTCGACGCCCTCGCCGACGACCCGTAGCCCCAGGCGATGGCCGAGCTCCAGGACGGTACGGACGATCGCGACGTCGGGCAGGCTGCCGTGCGCGTCGGAGACGAACCCCCGGTCGATCTTCACCTCGTCGAACGGCAGCGCCTTGAGGATCTCCATCGAGCTGTAACCCGTTCCGAAGTCGTCCAACGACAACGTCACCCCGCGGGTGCGCAGTTCCCGCAGCATCGCCGCGGCCCGGGCCGGCTGGGTGACCAGCGCACTCTCGGTGATTTCCAACGTCAGGACGTCTGCGGGCAGGCCGTGCACGGACAGCGTGTCCGAAACCAGGTTGGGCAGATCGTCGCGGACGAGCATCCGCGCCGAGAGGTTCACCGACACCGGTACGTGGTGGCCGGCCGACGCCCAGTCGGCGCACTGGCGCAGCGCCTCGTTGAGCACCCACTCGGTCACATCGATGATCAGAGTGGACCGTTCCGCCATCGGCAGGAAGGCTCCGGGGGCCAGCAGACCGCGATCGGGGTGCGCCCAGCGCAGCAGTGCCTCTACACCGGCGATGCGCCCGGTATGGGCGGACTGCAGCGGCTGGTAGTGCAGGACCAGTTCGCCACCGGCGACGGCGGCGCGCAGCTGCGCGTGCAGGGCGAGTTCCCACGGCCGGACGCCGGCCATGCCCGGGTCCCACACACCGGCCCGTTCGCCGTCCCGTTTGGCCGCGTGCAGCGCCGCGTCCGCCGCCGGCAGGAGGGCGTCGAGGCTCGCGCCGTGCAGCGGGGCGACCGCGACACCGGCGCTGGCCTCGACCTCGACCTCGACGCCGTCGATCCGGAACGGACCGAGGATCTGACTGATCACCATTCGGCCGATGGCGCGCATCTGATCGCGTGCGGCCTCGGGCTCGTCGGGCAGCTCAACCCCACACATGACGACCGCGAACTCATCGCTGCCGATGCGGCCGGTGAACGCAGGGTCCACGGGTACGCTGTGCAACTGCATCGCGATGGCCTGCAGCAGCCGGTCGCCGGCGTCATGACCAAGAGCGTCGTTGACCTCGCGGAACCGGTTGATGTCAAGGAGCACCAGCACGGCGTGGCGACCGGCGGCGATCGCCGCGGCGATCGCGGGCTGGGCCACCCGGGCCAGGCCGGCCCGGTTCGCCAGCCCCGTCAGCGGATCCCGGTCCACCAGCAGCTGGCTCCAGCGGCCGAACCCGTACACAACCAGAGTCGTCCCGCTGACGGTGAAGACGGTCATCACGACCGCGGGCATCGCGACACCGAGATCGCCTTCGATCGCGAAGCCGGCCACGGCCCCCGCACTGATGAGCGCGGCATGGACAAGGGCCACCCACAGTCTGTGAACCATCGCGCCATAGGCGGCGATCCAGGCGTACCAGAGCAGATAGAGGTCGGCATCCCTGCCGGAATCACTGTCACACAGCGCAATCGTGACCGCGAGGACCGAGGAGAGCACCAGGATGTGGTGAGCCATCGGCCGGATGCGTCGCAACAGCAGCGCGGCAACCAGGTTGGCGATGCTTATCGCCACAGCGAGCCAGGTCCCCAGCTGGTTCTGCCCCGGCGACCAGGGCAGCAGCGCGAGGACGGAGAAGGCGAAGACTCCCCCGACGGAAAGTATGACCAGAAATCGCCGTCGATCCGTGAAGGACGGAACGCTCATGGTGAACGATCCTCCTGCCGTCGGGGGTAAGGTGCCGCCGCCCGGCGGGACAGCACCCTGGCAACCACCGGGCCCCGACAACTACCGAGAGCGACCAAACGGGCCAAAAATCTTCGATTCACGACCCAGAGACAACGCCGCCCCATCACCGTAACCCGGCGCCACCACTTACACCGTCGGGCGCTGATAGGCGCAGACAGTGAGCGCACAGCCTCAGCGCGAGATCGCCGCGAGGGCGACGCGAGGGCGACGCGAGGTCAGTGGGCGGCGTCGTCCCAGGTCAGGCCGCAACCAACACTGACGTCGAGAGGAACCGACATCTGGTATGCCGCTCCCATCTCGGTCCGTACCAGCGCCTCGACCTCGGCGCGCTCACCCGCAGCGATCTCCAGCACAAGCTCGTCATGGACCTGGAGCAACAGCCGGGACCGCAGTCTGCGCTCCCGCAGCGCCCGATCGACGCCCAACATGGCGATCTTTATGATGTCCGCCGCGGACCCCTGGATGGGAGCGTTGAGCGCCATTCGCTCGGCCATCTGGCGACGCTGCGCATTGTCACTGGTAAGATCGGGAAGGTAACGGCGCCGTCCGAGGATCGTCTCCGTGTAACCATCGGTACGGGCCTGTTCGACCACCCCGCGCAGGAAGTCCCGTACCCCGCCGAACCGGGCGAAGTACGCCTCCATCTGCGCACGGGCCTCTTCCGGATGGATGCCGAGCTGGCCGGCGAGCCCGAAGGCGGAGAGCCCGTAGGCCAGCCCGTAGGACATGGCCTTGATCCGGCGGCGCAGCTCGGGATCAACCGCGTCCACAGGCAGACCGAATGCCTGGGCTGCCACGTAGGTGTGCAGGTCCTCGCCGGAGGCGAATGCCTCGATCAGTCCCTCGTCGCCGGACAGATGCGCCATGATGCGCATTTCGATCTGGGAGTAGTCGGCCGTGAGCAGGGTCTCGTACCCCGTGCCGACGACGAACGCCCGGCGGATCTGACGGCCCTGCGCCGTGCGTATCGGGATGTTCTGCAGGTTCGGGTCGGTCGAGGACAACCGGCCGGTCGCCGCGATCATCTGGTTGAACGTCGTGTGGATGCGGCCGGCATCGTCGATCATCGGTATGAGCGAGTCGACCACCGTACGCAGCCGGGCAACGTCACGATGGCGCAACAGCACCGCCAGGAGCGGATGGTCGGCCTGAGTGGCGAGCCAGGCCAGCGCGTCCGCGTCGGTGGTGTAGCCAGTCTTGATCTTTTTGGTTTTGGGCAGGCCCAGCTCGTCGAACAGGATGGCCTGCAGCTGCTTGGGTGAGCTGAGGTTGAACGGCCGCCCGACGATCTCATGCGCCTGCGCGGACACCGCGGCGACCTCGGCACCGTAGTGCTTCTGGAGCTCGAGCAGATGATCGGTGTCGGCGGCGATGCCGGCCCGCTCCATCACGGCCAGCACACCGACGAGTGGAAGCTCCACGTCGCGCAGGAGCGCGGTGGCACCGCGGCGGTCCAGGTCCGCGTCGAGCGCGTCGGCGAGCTCGAGGCAGGCCCGTGCCCGCACGACGTCCGCACCGGCCGCGTCCGCCTCGTCCGATCCGTCGATGGTCAGCTGTCCGGTGTCGGATCCTTGCGTACGCAGGTCGCGCCGGAGATAACGCAGGACGAGATCGGCCAGGTCGAAGGTGCGCTGACCGGGCAGCGCCAGGTAGGCCGCGAGCGCGGTGTCGCTGGTCACCCCCTCCAGTGACAGGCCACGGGCGGCAAGCGCCAACATGGGTCCTTTGACGTCATGAGCCGCCTTGGGCTGACCAGGGTCGGCCAGCCACTGCGCCAGCGCCTTGTCGTCGTCGCCGGTGAGCCCGGCCGGGTCGATCCACGCACCGGGACCGCCGGGGGTGGCCAGCGCGAGCGCCGTGACGACGCCGGTACCCCGACCCCAGGTGCCACGGACGTGCAGGCCGACGCGCTGCCCGCCACGGGCATGGTCGGTCAGCCATTGGGAAACTTCGCCGGGCCCCAGGATGCGCGTGCTCACCTCGAAACCCTCGTCGGCCTCGGGTTCGACCGTGGCCAGCGCCGTGTACAGCCGCTCCCGCAACGTCCGGAACTGCAAGGTGTCGAAGAGCTGGTGGACGGCTTCGCGGTCCCACGGGCGCAGCCGAAGATCGACGGGGGTGACGTCCAACGGCACGTCCCGGGCGAGCTCGGTCAGGGCCCGGTTGCGGATCACGCTGGCCAGATGGGCGCGCAGCGACGTACCCGTCTTCCCGCCGAGTTCGTCCACCCGGTCGACGAGCTCGGCCAACGACCCGAACTGCTGGATCCACTTGGTGGCGGTCTTCTCCCCCACCCCGGGCACCGACGGCAGGTTGTCCGAGGGGTCACCGCGCAGCGCGGCGAAGTCCGGGTACTGCACCGGGGTGAGACCGTACTTCGCCTCGACCTCCGCCGGCGTGAACCTGGTCATGTCACTGATGCCGCGCCGGGTCATCAGCACCGTCACCTCGTCGGTGACGAGCTGCAACGCGTCCCGGTCACCGGTGACGATCAGCACCTGCATCCCCACGGCCGCGCCCTGGCTCGCCAGTGTCGCGATGACGTCGTCCGCCTCGTAGCCGGGCGCGCTGACCCCGAGCACGGCGAGCGAGTCGCACACCTGCTGGATCAGGCTGATCTGTCCGACGAAGTCCTCGGGTGTCTCGGCGCGCCCGGCCTTGTACTCCGCGTACTGGGTGTGCCGGAACGTGGGAGTCGGCAGGTCCCAGGCGACCGCCACATGGGTGGGGCGCTCATCGCGCAATACGTTGATCAACATCGAGGTGAAGCCGTAGACGGCGTTGGTCGGCTGTCCCGTCGTCGTGGCGAAGTTCTCGACCGGGAGCGCGAAGAACGCACGGTAGGCCAAGGAGTGGCCGTCGAGCAGGAGCAGCCGCGGCTCACCGTCGCCGGGCGCGGGCTGGGCGACGGCCGAGGTGGAGCCGGCAACCGAACGCGCGGAACCACGGGCGGGCGGGCGCTGCGCGCCGGCGGATGTGGCGGACACGACCCGAGTGTATTTGGCCCGCCCGCCCCGCCGGCCCTCCCCGTGCCGCACACCGTGGGCGCGGTGCGGCACGGGGAGGGCCGGGAGCCTCCCGGCCGGGGCGGTGACCGGGGTGTCACCCCGCGGATTCACGCCGGCCGTATACCGGCCCCCAGCAATTTCCGCCAGTTGATATTCACCCGGTGATATTCACCTGATGACATTCTACTGCTGACATTCGGGTGACCGAGGACCACCTAGGACCACCGAGGACCACACGGGGCGTCTTCGATCGGACAGACCGATACCCGAACGTGTCACTCGTCACGCCGCGAAGAACGCTGGGAACGGCACCGGGAACGCCGCCGGAAGGCTTCGGGGAAGACGGTGCGCGAAAACCGACGGCTGCCGTCGGCCCGGCGCATTGACGCGAGCATCGGTTACGCCCTAGTTTCTTTGTCAGTGGACCCGGGACGGACGAGTAGATAACGTCCATACACGGGGAAGGTGTGGACGGCGCCAAAGACCGTCCCGGGTTTCACTTATTTATCTGCAGATTCAGGTGGCACCGCAGCCTCATATGCCACTGCAACCTCATGTGCCACTGCAACCTCATGTGCCACTGGATGCACGGTTCGATCCCCAGTGCCACGCGCGGTGCTGTCGCTCAGACGACGTCCTCACCCAGATAAGCCCGCCGAACACGGTCGTCCGCGCGCAACAGGTGAGCCGGGCCGTCCAGCACCATCCGACCTGTTTCCAGCACGTAGCCACGGTCTGCGACCGCCAGCGCCTGGTGGGCGTTCTGCTCCACCAACAGCATCGACACGCCAGTGCTGTTGATCTCAGTGATGACCGAGAAAATCATGGCTACGACCAGCGGTGCGAGCCCCATCGAGGGCTCGTCCAACAGCAGCACCCGGGGCCGTGCCATGAGCGCCCGGCCGATGGCGAGCATCTGCTGCTCGCCGCCGGAAAGGGTTCCCGCCGCCTGCCCACGTCGCTCGGCAAGGCGTGGAAACATCGCGAAGACCCGTTCGATGTCGCCACGCGCCCGGCGGCGGTCCCGGTAGGCGCCCATCAGCAGGTTCTCGTGGACGGACATGACCGGAAACACCCTGCGGCCTTCGGGCACGTGACTGATCCCCCGCGCGACGATCTCGTGTGCCGGCAGGCCCGCGAGCGGCTCCCCGTCGAGCCGTACCTCCCCCGACACCGGATGCAACAGTCCCGACACCGTTGCCAGCGTCGTGGTCTTGCCGGCGCCGTTCGCCCCCAGCAGGGCCACCACCTCGCCGGCTCCGACCCGCAGGCTCACGCCACGCAGCGCGGTCACCGAGCCGTAGCGGACCTCCACGTCGGTGAGCTCGAGCGCCATCAGCCGCCACCAGGAGCGTCGGCCGGGCCCAGGTATGCCTCGCGCACCGCCGGGTCCCGCTGGACGTCGGCCGGCGGACCGCTGGCGATGACCTGGCCGAAGTTGAGCACGACCACCGCCGTGGCCACGCTCATCACCAGGCCCATGTCGTGCTCGATCAGCAGTACGGAGATCCCGTCCGCGGCGACCCGCCGCAGCAGCCCTGCCAGCTGGTTTTTCTCCGCCGTGTTCGTGCCCGCCGCGGGTTCGTCCACCAGCAGCAGACACGGGTCGGCGCCCAGTGCCCGCGCGATCTCCAGACGGCGCTGCTCCCCGTAGGCGAGCGCCGCGGCCGGGACGTGCGCACGGTGCGCAAGGCCGACGAAGGCCAGCAACTCCATGGCGCGGCGCACGGCGCGAGCCTCGTACCGCCGGACGGCGGGGGTGGCGAGCATCACCTGTAGCGTCGCCGGGCGGTCCCGCCCCTGCACCCCGACCTGGACGTTGGCGAGCGCGCTCAACCCGCCGAACAGCCGGATGTGCTGGAACGTCCGGGCCACCCCGAGCCGGCTGATCACGTGCGGTCGGCGGTCGAGCAGGCCCGTCGGAGCACCGCCGCGGCCCCACA
>NZ_CAUVXL010000124.1:2883-10062 GCF_963555915.1 Protofrankia sp. Cas4 | reverse complement strand
CCGATCCGACCCGCGCCGGTCTACACCCGCACCGACACCGGCTGGGCCGTGTCGCTGGCCGACGTGCTGATCGACCACCTGCGCCCCGGGTACACCGCCCGCGGCTGAATCCCGCTGCTGCCCACTGCCCATCACCTTGATACCCGGCGGGCGAACAACCGGATCGAGTCCGATCACAGCCAGCTGAAAGCCCGGTTGCGGCCGATGCGCGGGCTGAAACGCTTCCGCTCCGCCCAGCCGGTCAGTTCCGGGCATGCGTTCGCGGGAGAACATCCGCCGCGGCCACTACAAACTCAGGGTCGACACCGACCCGCACCTGCGGCTGCCGGCTGCCGTCGCCGAGCTCACCCTGACGATCTGATCATCGGTCCGACAGAGCTTGCCATGTCCTGCCTTCGCGTAATGCAACAAAGCCGATCCGAGCCCTCCGTCGGGTTGAGCGTCGACCGCTCCCGCGAGGCTCCGGACGGCGGACTCCGGACCGTTCTCACGCCCGTCCCCTCAATCAACAGCGCCCACGCTATGGTCTTGTTCGGCGGCGGTCGGGGGCTGCTGGGTGGTAGCGGTGTACGGGGCGCCCGGTTGATCCGTAGGCAAGATCGAGTGCGACTAGGCCACGCCGTTGTAAGTCAGCGAGGTAGCGCTGGGCTGTTGGGCGGCTCATACCGAGCTGTTGGGCAATTTGGGTGGCGCTGACCGGCTGAGCTGCTGCGCTGACAGCATCGAGGATTTTCGCCATCGTCGGCGGTAGTTGGCTGGGTGGAGAGGAGTTGAGTGCGGTCGGAGCGCGCAGGAGATTGTAAAGGGCGTCGACGGTTTCCTGGTCAGCCTGGTCGGAGCTCTCGAGCTGCTCGCGCCACCGGCGGTAGGCTCGAAGTTGATCACGTAATTGTCCGACTCCGAACGGTTTAACGAGATAGTATACGGCGCCGAGGTGCATCGCCGTCCGTACGGCGTGGAGGTCGCGGGCTGCGGTGACGACGATACAGTCGGGAACCCTGCCAACTGTGGCTTTCAGAGTGCGCAACAGGGACAGGCCATCCTCGTCGGGTAGGTGGATGTCGAGGAGGAGTAGCTCGGGCTGGAAGTCGCGAATCGCGGTGCGTGCCTCGGCCGCGCTGTGTGCTTCTCCGACGCAGTGAAAGCCTGGGACCTGTTCGACGATGGCCGCGTGAATGCTGGCGACCCGGTAGTCGTCGTCGATGACGAGGATGGGAATCACCGTGAGTTCTCCCGTGTGCTGAGGCCTGGCGTTGAGGTGGTTGAATCGGGGATGGGTAATCGGACTTCAAACCGGGCGCCTGGCCCTGGGGATACGGTGACGGAGCCGCCGGTACGGTGTACGAGCCGATGTATCAGGGCGAGCCCGAGGCCACGGCGTATCTCCCCGCGGGGGGTTTTGGTGGAGTAGCCGTCCTGGAAGATTTCCTCGATCGTGTCGGGTACGACGCCGGGTCCGGTATCGGTGACCCTGATGAACACCTCGCCGTCATCGTCGCTGATATGTACGCCGACTTGCCGGGGGCCGGGTTCACCCGCGACCGCGTCGACCGCGTTGTTGATCAGATTTCCAATGATCGTTATTAGTACTTGAGGATCCATGGCGGGCTGGTCTAGGTGCGATGTGTCATCGATGATCACCTGTACGTCCTGCTCGGCCGCGATCGTCACCTTGGCCGTGAGTAGCGCGGCTATCGATGGCGGCGCGATTCGGGCTCGCAGTTCCTCGCCTTGGCCAAGGGTGGTTTGGGAGATCTCGGCCAGATAGCTCGCTGCCTCCTCCGGTTTGGAGAGTTCAAGCAGGCCTGCGATGACGTGTAGCCGGTTTGCGAACTCGTGTTCCTGGGCGCGGAGCGCCGCGGTGAGGCCGGTGACCGCGTGCAACTCACGGATCAGCGCCTCGAACTCGGTGCGGTCGCGTAGCGTGACCACGTACCCGACGTCACGCCCGGACAGTAGGACTGGCATTCGGTTGACTACAAGTAGGTATTCATCGGTGAGGGCGACCTGGTCGGCGCCCGAGATGTCGCCGGCGAGCATGTCGTGCAGCCGGCCGGGCGGCACCAACTCATCGAGGTGCTGCCCGGTTGCCGTGGATGTGATCCGCAGCAGCCGCCGAGCTTCGTTGTTGATCAGATTGACGCAACCGTTGGCATCGAAACCGAGCACACCCTCGCGGATGCCGTGCAGCATTGCCTCGCGCTCCTGCAGCAGCGATGCGATTTCCGACAGCTCCAGACCGAAGGTGATTCGCTTGATTGTCCGGGCAAGCGCCCACGAGGCAACCGTGCTGAGTGCGAGGATGAGGGCCGAATACAGGAGAATCAATAGGGCTTCGTGCCGCAGCCGGCTCGTCACGTTGCGTTCCAGGATGCCGACTGAGACCTCACCTATGGCGGCGCCGTCCGAGTCGAAGATAGGAGCCTTACCGTTGGCCGAGCGGCCCAGACTGCCGTGATCGATGCCGACGTGAGTACGCCCGTCCAGGGCGACCACGGGTTCTTCGAGCCGCTGCCCGATCAGTGCCGGGTTCGGGTGGGATAGACGGACACCTGCCCGGTCGGCGACCACAACATAGTCTGCGCCGGTGCTCCGCCCGATCTGGTTGGCCAGACCTTGGATGACGCGTTGGGGATCGGGGCGTAACACCGCTGCTCTGACGTCGGGGATCTGTGCCACCGTCGCGGCGATGTCGACGGCGCGCGTCTCGTACTGCCGATCGAGTGACCGGCGGGTGAGCTCGACGTAGAGCGCGCCGCCTAACGCGATCGTGACAACGAGGATGCCCAGCACGCCAATGAGGATCTGCGATGCCAGGGTGCGTGAGCGCCACATCGAGGTTCCTCCACTCTGTCGATCATGGAACGTGTTACGCCGGTTCCGGAAGAGGCGGCGCGGCATCCCACATGGTAAGTGGCGGCCGAGCAGAACGCACTGAACTCACCAGAAGGCGCTGCCGCTGAGCTTTGCGAGCAGAACGACGAGTAACGCGGGATAGCCACACAACCTTCTGAATTATTTCGCTCTCGTTTCCAGACTCCTACTGTCCTCCCACACAGCCGGTACGCCACCCACTGATCCGCGCCGGCGATGCTTTTTTCATAGTCAGGAAGGACCAGCGACAGTGCGACTACCACAGCACAGCGATTCCGGGACGCTGGCGATCGATCTACGAGCGGTCACGAAAAGGTTCACGACCCCGTCCGGGGCAACGTACACGGCGCTGAAAGACCTGAATCTAGGGGTGGTGGCCGGGGAGTTCTGCGCGATCGTCGGACCGACGGGCTGTGGGAAGTCGACCACGCTGACCTTGGTGTCCGGACTGGAACGACCGTCGCTGGGAACGGTCAAAGTCCACGGTGCGGACGTATCGGGTATCACCCCGGGAGTTGCGTTCATGTTCCAGACCGATGCGGTCCTGCCGTGGAAGACGGTGCTCGACAACGTCGCGCTAGGACCGCGCTTTCGCGGCACCTCAAAGTCCGCGGCCAATACGAAGGCCCGCGACTGGCTGCGCCGGGTCGGGCTGGCTGGTTTCGAGGACCGATTCCCCCACCAGCTCTCCGGCGGCATGCGCAAGCGGGTGGCCCTGGCCCAGAGTCTGATCAACGAGCCGCGGATCCTATTGATGGACGAGCCGTTTAGCGCGCTGGACGTTCAAACCCGCTCGATCATGTCCAATGAGTTACTGCAGTTGTGGGACCTCACTCGTCCCGCCGTCGTCTTCGTCACCCATGATCTCGAGGAAGCAATCGCTCTGGCTGACAAGGTCGTCGTTCTCACCGCGGGTCCCGGCGGCACCGTCAATGCCAGTTTCGAGATCGATTTGCCGCGGCCTCGTGTGGTGCAGGAAATTCGCTTCGAGCAACATTTCGTCGATCTCTACCATCAGATATGGGAAGCCCTACGCTCGGAAGTTGATATCGCCTATGCGCAGACCACCGCTGCGACTACGAAGAGGGCGCCGTGATGACCGTCACCGCGAATCTGACGACAGCGGGCGAGAAACATGAGGTCTCCGCGAATGAGCGGGTCTACCGCTCCAAAGTACGCCGACGTAAGCTCATCGTTCACCTCACCCAGCTCGCGTTCCTGGTCGTGGTGATCGGCGGCTGGGAGCTGTATGTAGGGTCCGATTCACGAAAGATCATCCTATATGGAGTGCCGTCCGGGATCGTCAGCCGTCTACACACCTGGGTCGCCGACGGAACCGCGATCGGCTCTCTCGGAGACCAGATCAAGACCACTTTGGAGGAAGCGCTGATCGGCTTCGCCATCGGCACTGCGCTTGGCATCGTCGCCGGGATCGCGCTCGGACGGATCCGTTTCCTCGCCGACGTATTCAGCCCCTACATCAAGGTCCTGAATTCGATCCCGCGCATTGTCCTCGGGTCGGTGTTCGTGCTGGCCTTCGGCCTGGGCATCGAATCGAAGGTTCTGCTGGTCATCGTGCTGGTGTTCTTCGGTGTGTTCTTCAACGCCTTCCAAGGCGTCCGCGAAGTCGACCGCAACCTCATCGCCAACGCCACCATCCTCGGCGGCTCCCCCTGGCAGGTCACCCGGCAGGTCATACTCCCGTCGGCGTTCACCTGGATCATCGCCAGCCTGCACGTCAGCTTCGGCTTCGCCCTCATCGGCGCGATCGTCGGAGAGTTCCTCGGCGGCTCGCACGGCCTCGGCGTACTTATCAAGAACGCGCAAGGCACCTTCGACGCCAACGGTGTCTGGGCCGCGATGGTCATCATGGGCATGGTCGCTCTGCTCGCGGAATGGTTCATCACCAAGCTCGAAAACCGTCTCCTCCGGTGGCGGCCACCGCAACTCGCCGGACCGGACCTGTAACAACCGGAGAACTCACCGCGCTCGGCTCATACCGACCAGGCTTTCCTATCCACAACAAAAGGGGAACCGCATGTCCAGAACAAGATTACTAGCCGCGGCCGGGATCGCCGCAGCCCTGGTCGCAACCGGATGCAGCTCGAACGCCAGCCATACCAGCAGCGGAACAACAAATGTCGGTACCGACTCAGGCGCCAAGGTAAGTATCATGGTTGGTGGCCTCAACAAGCAGATCTACCTTCCCTTCATGCTTGCCCAGCAGTTGGGTTACTACAAGGACCAAGGCCTCAACATCGCGCTCTCTGACGAGCCGGCCGGTGTAGATGCCACAACAAACATGCTCGCAGGCAAGGTCGATGGCGTCGGCGGCTTCTATGACCACACCATCGACCTGCAGGGCCTCGGCCAGTCAGTGGAGTCCGTGGTCTCCATGCTGGTCACCCCTGGCGAGGTCGAGCTGTGCCGCAACGACCTCGAGAACCAGATCAAGTCCCCAGCCGACTGGAAGGGCCGTAACCTCGGCATCACCGACCTGGGCTCGTCCACCGACTTCCTGACCCAGTACCTGGCGCAGAAGAACGGCGTAGACCCCACAACCATCAACCGAATCGGTGTCCAAGCCGGCGCCACCTTGATCGGCGCGATGACGCACAAGAACGTTGACTGCGCCATGACCACCGAACCCACCGTGTCGCAACTGCTCGCCAACAAGCAAGCCTACATTTTGCTCGATATGCGTTCTGACGCTGGGGCCACCCAGGCGCTCGGCGGCGAGTACCCGGCGACGTCGCTGTACATGACCACCTCCTATATCAAAAATAACCCACAAACGGTACAGAAGCTGGTCAACGCCTACGTCAAAACCCTGAAATGGATCCAGGAGCACACTGCCGCCCAGATCGCTGACATGATGCCCGCCGACTACTACGCCGGTGTCGGCAAGGACGCCTACGTCGCCGCCCTCAACAACGAGAAAGGCATCTACAACCCGACCGGCATCATGCCACCCAACGGACCGCCTACAAACCTGAAAGTGCTCTCGGCATTCAACAAGAACATCATTGGCAAGAAAATCGACCTGAGCAAGACCTACACGGACCAGTTTGTGGAGAACGCCACATAACGCCGCCATCCATCGCCGAGCAGTCGACTGTGCCCGCCCATCCCCTTACCTGGAATGGGCGGGCACTGCGTGCATCGCCCGACCCTGTGGGGTGCCAGAACTGTGCCACCAGCGTTGAGCTGGGCTTTTGCGCGACGCGTTCGTACTCATTGACCAGACCACCGATAACAGGTCACCGTTCGACCCTGTTGGGCTCCACCTAATGCAACAGAGCCGTTTCAGGCGATCGCGGTGATATCCCCGTCGTCGAAGTAGATCGCCTGGTGTAGCCGCGATGCCACTGACGCTAGTTGGATCTTGGTCGTGCCTGGTGTGTCGTTTGCGGTAGTTCTGCCTGGTTGACGGCATGATCGTGGGGTGTGACGGACACTGAGACGGTGGCGGGCAGCCGGCTGGCCGGGACCCTCGACGACCTCGACGTCACCTCGCCGGCCTGGGAACCGACCTCGGGTGGGCTGACCAGGGCCCGCCAGCGGCTCGGCCCGGCGCCGCTGGCGGAACTGTTCTCCCAGGTCGCCGTGCCGGTCGCGGACCTGGACACGGTCGGGGCGTTTCTCGGCCCGTGGCGGCTGATGAGCATCGACGGGCTGGCGTGGGACGCGCCGGCGTCCAAGGACAACATCGCCGCGTTCGGCCTGCCGGCCGGCCGCGACGACGCGCCGGGGGTGTTACCGAAGGTCCGCGCGGTCACCGTGTCCGAGTGCGCCTCGCACGCGGTGGTCCTCGCCGCGCTCGGCCCGGCCGGCGGAACGAAGGTCGCCAGCGAGCAGGCCCTCGCCCGCAGCCTCTACCCGCGTCTGGAGTCCGACTGGCTGCTGCTGGCGGATCGGAACTTCTACTCCTGGGCGGACTGGTGCACGGCCGCGGACACCGGCGCGGCGCTGCTGTGGCGAGTCAAGGCCACCCTGCGGCTGCCACCGCTGACGGCACTACCCGACGGTTCCTACCTGACGGTCCTGGTCAACCCGACGATCACCGGGAAGGCGCGTGACGCGCTGCTCACCGCGGCCCGGGCTGGCACGCTGCTGGACCCGGCGAAGGCCCGCTACGCCCGCCTCGTCGAGTACGACGTCCCCAACCGGGAAGGCGACGGGAAACACGAGGTCATCGCCCTGATTACCACCATCCTCGACCCGCGGGAGGCGACCGCGACCCCCCTGACCGGCATCACCGCGTGCTGCGGCTGCTCGCCGCGGACATCACCCGGCCCGACAGCC
>NZ_CAUVXL010000124.1:0-2626 GCF_963555915.1 Protofrankia sp. Cas4 | reverse complement strand
CTCGCCAACCCGCTGAACCCCCAGATTGCAGCTTGATCGACTTAGCGTCAGTGGCATTGCCACTCGTCCTCACCGAAGTCGTCAGGATCGGGCAGATGTCCCACGTCTCTTTGGGTGGGCACGGGAGGGCCACCGGGCGTCATTGAGGCCCTGTCGATCAGCAAAACATGGAATGCGGCATCTAGCATGATCCACTTCCATTCATCGGCGGAAATTCGGTATCGGCCAGGCAGGAAGAAGTCGGAGGTGCTCGTTCTCAATCAGCATGTGGGCCTGCCGCTGGAGGCGGTGAAGGTCCGGCTACACCGGCCCGCCAGCGCAGCGACCCGGCATGGCAGTCCGAGGCGGCCTCACTGGTTCACGGGTTCTCTCACGCCAAGAACGTCCGATACCGACCAGCATACCGACATTTTTGTCCCGTCACAGCAGCCCCGGACGCCCCTTAACGAGCCGGTCCAAGAAAATAGAATGGCACTGCCATGACAGCAATAATACCGAAGTCAAGAATTGACGGAAAAGCGATCGGAAAAAGCAGTTTAATCAGTTTACGGTCAATAAATTTAGTGAATTTACGCCGAATATTAATAATTACCTGAAACGCTAAAATTCCACAGGAAAGGGCGAATCCAGCATTTCCCACCAGGGACGAAATCCCTCTCGAAACAAGAGCGTGAATAATTACGTAGACAAAAATGAAAACAATAAAAGCCGTGACCGAAACAACGGGCCACACGGGGGCGAGAGCGGAATTATACGGATCAAGATCTTCCGTCATCCTGATCCCCGCCCTCACTCTGTGGATCGATTTGAGCATAGGCGGACCGTCGGACAGATACGGAACCATCTTCTCCGCGATGAAACATTGGAATCTTACCATGATGTCCATAAGCAAGTGCGGGCCACGCCCATGGGGCGGGCCCGCCACCTCCTGCAATCACGATGGGGATGAATTATAAGAAATTCGATCTTACTCTTGGCCGGAACCGACCAGAGTCCGCACTCACTGTCAGAAGAAGTGGTATCGATGATGTATCATCGCTGGCGACTTGGTCATTCGCGACAGTGTTGGAACGTTCGAGGTCTTCCTCGACGAGCTGGAGGCCCATTCTCGCGCAAGCTGAGGCGGCACGCCCTCTCCTGACGTGTTAATGGGTTGTTGATCATCAAGCACGAATTGCGGCCGGGGAGGTTAATCTCAAGCCCGCCTCGGGTAAGGGTAGTCAAGGCGATCATCGTCGCGGGTGAATGAAGACCGTACGACCGGCACATGAGCTGGCGCATGTGAGTCTTCGTCGCCTCGACCCAAGTATTGCTGACCGGCGGAATCAAGCGGTCAAGGCGACACATGCCTTTCCAGCAGATCGTTGAACATTTCTATCGACTTGGCCGGCTCAGTTCTCGGGAGATGATTTCCCGCTCCTCGATTTTCAACAGCTCGCGCAGGACCATCCACCATCCAGTCTGTCGACGTTGCCGAGATCATCCTATCGGAGCGTCGCTACGACCGTTTGAACCCGCCCTTCGCCGTGCCGATGCCGTCGTCGCCGAGGTCGAGAACAAGATCATCGAGGATCTGGGGCGTGCCAATACCGCCCGGCTCAGGACCTTGCTGGAAAAGGTCGCTGACGCGGCCCGGGAAGGATGACAGTGTCCGGAAACGAGCGCTCCGGCGCGGAGTTGGCTCCTGCCGTGAGCAAGGCAGTGGTGGCAACCGCATACGGCGGTCCCGAGGTGCTGTCGATGATTGACGTCGTTGTCCCAGACCCAGGGCCGGGCCAGGTGCGCATCGCGGTCCGTGCCGCCGGCGTCAATCCCGTCGACCACAAGATGTACAGCGGGGCCTTCGGAACCGACCCGGCGGGTCTGCCGATGCGGCTCGGCGCCGAAGCCCGCGAGCCTGTCCTGGGAGCAGGCCGGTGGCCTGATGGTCGGGGGCGTCACCGCCGTGCACGCTCTGGAAGCGATCGGCTTGCGCAAGGACGAGTCGGTCCTGGTCCACGGCGCCGCGGGATGCGTCGGCTTGTTCGCCGTGCAGCTGGCGGCGGCGCGTGGCGCGTGGCGCGTGGCGCCACCGTCCTGGCAACGGCGAGCCCTGCCAAGCACGACCTACTCCGCGGCCTGGGCGCTGTTCCGATCGCGTACGGACCGGGCCTGGCCGAACGCGTGCGCACCGTGGCGCCGGACGGGGTCCAGGCGGCGATCGACGTTGTGGGCACCGACGAGGCGGTGGACGTCTCGGTGGAACTTGTCGCGGACCGTTCCCGCATCGCCACCATCGCGGCATTTCAGCGCGGAGCCCAGGCCGGCATCAAACTCCTCGGCGGTGGGCCCGGCGCAGACCCCGGGACAGCAATCCGCGCCGCCGCCCGCCTCCATCTCACCGAAGCTGCGGCGGCCGGGCGACTGCGCATCCTGATCGCCTATACCTACCCGCTTCACGAAGCCGCCACCCACCGCCAGATCATGACCGGCCATACCGCGGGCAAGATCGTCCTGGTGTCGTGACACCGTCGGGTCGGTCCCGTCAACACCAGTGGGCGGCGCCCTCGCGGTCCGGGCCGGTACTGCGGTACTACCCGACGGCGCATTGATCATCCCGTGGTGCCATGGCCGCACGGGTGCCGGG
>NZ_CAUVXL010000123.1:6182-19983 GCF_963555915.1 Protofrankia sp. Cas4 | reverse complement strand
CGCCTCGTCGGGCTGGGGCGAAGCCCCGTTAGTACTACAGCCACAGTGATCGCCGTGTGGTCTCTTTCCGGCTCGTCGGCGTGGCGCGATGCGCGGGCTGCCACCGCGTGATTTCTCGGCTCTGTGAAGAAAAACGAGGAAGACGCGGTGGCCGCGACTGACAGCGTAACCCTGGACAACGTCACGGAATGGGAGGCCGGGCTTGCAGAGCTGTTCGGCCGTGTCGCGCACTGTTTTCCCGGTGACCAGCCGAGAGTGCAGGCGTGGGCCTACCTGGACGGGCTGTTGTCGAGGAACGAGCGTAAGAACGGGTGGACGCTCGCCGAGCACGCCAAGGACCGGGGGCCGCAGAAGATGCAGCGCCTGCTGAATGAATACGTCTGGGACGCCGACGGCGTACGTAACGTCATCCGATCGTATGTCATCGACCACCTGTTCGAGCCCGACGGAGTACTCGTCTTGGACGAGACGGGATTCATCAAGAAAGGACGTGCATCAGCGGGCGTCCAACGTCAGTACAGCGGGACCGCGGGGCGAATCGAGAATTGTCAGGTGGGTGTCTTCGCCGTCTATGCGTCCGGCCGGGGGCGGGCGTATGTCGACCGCGAGCTGTATCTGCCGGAGAAGTGGACGGACGACCGGGAACGGTGTCGGGAGGCGGGCATCCCGGACTACGTCGCATTCGCGACGAAGACGGAGCTGGCGCTGGTCATGGTCCGCCGGTTCCACGAGGCCCATCCCCAGCTGGGCTGGGTCGCCGGCGACGAGGTCTACGGCCGCTCCCCGGAGCTCCGGACCTGGCTCGAGGATCACGAGATTGGCTATGTTCTGGCCGTCGCTACGAATACCGAGGTCTCCACGGCGCAAGGCCGATTCCGGGTCGACGCCCTCGCTGCCATGGTGCCTGACACGGCGTGGGAGACGTATTCCTGTGCTGACGGCTCGAAAGGGCCACGGCTCTACGACTGGGCGCTGGTCGAGACCGCCGACGCCGCCGGCCTCGCCGGCCGGCCGCGCCAGGTTCTCGTCCGGCGTTCCCGCGGCGAGAAAAAGGAGCTGGCGTTCTACCTGACCCATACTCCCCAGCCTGTTCCGCTGGCGGCCCTGGTCACGGTCGTTGGTCGCCGGTGGAATGTGGAGGAATGTTTCCAGTCCGGAAAGAACGAAGTCGCTCTGGACCATTACCAAGTCCGGCTCTACCGTGCCTGGTACAGGCACATAACACTGTCCATGTTCGCCCACGCATGGCTCGCCGTCACCGTGGCCAAGAGTCGTGAGAAGAATAGGCCGCCAAAGGAACGGGTGACCACCGCAACCGGCTACGTCCGCGAACCCGACGGCAGTATTCCGATCGCCGATCCGCCCGCGCCGAGCAGGAGCAAGATGATCACATTTACCCTCAATGAGATCCGTCATATTATTGTCCAGGTCTGGCAGAAGGCCATCCCTTTCAGTGTCACTCGACGCTGGTCGGACTGGCGTCGACGCCACCAAGAGCGGGCGAGCTACTACCACTTTCTCCGGCGGATACGTGCCGCTCGAGCATCCGCCACGCCCGTCGCAGCCACATAGAGATCACTGTGGCTGTAGTACTAGAATCGGCGCGTTCAGGCACGTGCAGTCATAGGGCAGAAAGAAGTATGTGGTCTCGCGTTTGGGCCTGAGGATGAACATTCCCTCATGGCTCATATCTCGGACACGCATGAATAGGTCTGCGAATCCTGTTCCCAACCGTCGTGCTACCGCAGGGCCGACCTCCGTCATTGCTCCCTCGGCAATCTCCGGAAGGTCTCTCTCAAGCTTCATTTGGAACAGGCTGAGTTGCCTCGTATTTCCGATGACTTCGATGAGATAATGACGCTTATCCAGCTTTTCGCTCCGCCAGCGTATGTCGAGAATGTGAGCGCGACGCTTTGCTGCGCGGAGACATGCATTAACGACGGTATCCTGATCGGATAGATACCTAAACTCGACAAAAAATTCGCCATGACCTTCTACTTCTTAGCAGGTGGACACTGTACCCGATGGTCGCGCTGCAGCAGGACGCTCGGCGATCACCATCCGTTCATAGACGTCAACGGCCGGAGGAACAGCCTGTTGGTGATCTCGCGGACTCGGCCAGCGACGCACCCGGCGAGCATGGCGCGCCAGCGCCACGCGCAGCCGTCGCGCGGCGCGGCCCGTGCCGCACCTTGATCTAAAACCGGATAATTCGGCAACTCGCGGGCTTATGATCGGTCTTGCCGGTGCTGTAGCCGGTCAGGTTGTGACGGTGCTCTGACTGGCGGCGTCTGTGTGCGTGCTGGGTGTCCATTCGTCTTCGAGGATGGAATGGACGATGGAGTCACGCCAGGCATCGCGGACGAGGACGTGTCCGCGGATACGTCCTTCTTCGATCATGCCGAGTTTGCGCATGAGCCGGTCGGAGACGGTGTTGTCGGGGGAGCGGGCACCCCAGATGCGGTGCATCCCGAGTTCGGCAAAGCCGAGGCGGTGCAGGAGCCGGACCGTTTCCGCGCCGTAGCCGCGGCCCCACTGATCGGCGCGGAGCGCGAACCCGATTTGGGCGCTGCGTTGGGCGGGGTGGCCACTGTCGATGGCAAGCCGGCCGAACCCGATCATCAGGTGGGTGTCGGGGATCGCGACGGCAAGGGAGTATTCGACCCGGGGTTCGATGGTGGATGTCCGGATGGCCATGGCGATCGTGGCGGCGACCTGGTCGCGGTTACGTGGCTCGAAGCTCATGTGCCGGGTGACGGTGGGGTCGCCGTAGACGGCAAGTAGCGCGTCTATGTCGTCCTCGGTGAACTCTCGCAAGCACAGGCCGTCGCCGTCGATCCGCACCGGGTACACCCGGCTGACCTTATCGAAGCGCGGCGGCGGCCGAGACGGCGGAGAACGCTTCGATCTCCTGTTGAAGGTCACGTGCCGCGGTGGTCTCCGCGGCCGGTCCCGAACGTAGCGCGGTGTGTACCCGGTTGGCGCTGGCGATGATCCCGGCGATGCGCTGGTCGGTGGGCAGGTCGAGGACGGGGCGCAGCGCCTCGACGGCGCCTTCGAGGTTCCCGCCGGTGAGCCGGGCCAAGGCCTGGTCGGCGCGGGCTCCGGCCTCGTCGCTGAAGGATCGTTCGTCGACGGTGGCGTGTTCGTATGCGGCGATCGCCTCGGTGGCGGTTTCCTCCGCGCGGAGGTAGGCGCCGTCCACCCAGATGCGGGCATCGGCGGCGTAGTAGAGCTGCCGCGGTCGGGTGAAGGTCAGGATGCCGCCGAACTCGTCCAGCTCGTCGGGCTCGATGCGTTCCCGGGCCTCGTCGGCACGGCTGATCGCGCTTTCGGCCTGCTCCGCGGCGCCCAGCTCCGGGCCTCTTGGGCGAGAAGCCACGTCGTGGCCGTCCCGTGGACCCGTTGCGCGGGTTCGGCGCCCAACTCGGCGCCCAACTCGGCGTACTGCACGGCTTCGCGGTGACGACCGGCCCAGTAGGCGATCATCGATTGGAGTCCGCGGGTCCAGATCTTGAGGCCGTCATGCCCGGCGTTGTCCGCGCAGATGTAGGCGGTGCGGGCCTGCGTCATCGCGGCTTGTGGCTGCCCGACGTCGTGTGATGCCTTCGCGAGCATCCCGGACACCGCACCGGCCAACAGGTACAAGCTCCGATTGGTTGCTGAGACCTGCCGGGCCTCCAGCAGTCGAAACGTGGCTTCCTGGAGGTCAACGAGATCGCCGAGGATCGTCGAAAGGGGACTCACGGGGTAGGCGCGGGCGAGGCGGGTCACCTCGTCGTGGACTAGATCGATGGTGTCGGGTCCGACGTTGTCGCTGCCGACTGCGACCGCGAAGCGCAGTGCTTTCCGTGCGGCCATCGTGACCAGCCCTTCCACCTGTTGGACAGGAACGCCGAACCAGTTGTCGGCGGCCTCAAGGAGTCAGTGCGCCACATGTGATAAATCTTGTGGCTCACTGATGGGAGACTTGGGTGCGGGGTCAGCCGGCGTTAGAGTCGGTCGGCGCGTCGTGAGGCTGCTTCCGCGCGCATCTGGTCGAGGAATGTGGTGGTGGTGCGTTCTTCGGCGAGCTCGTCGGTGATGGTGTCATCATCGGTGGTGTCATCGCCGGCGCCGGTGGCCCAGGAGACGACGAGCGCACGCCGGGTGGGGTTGTAGGCGTACCGGGTCATCGCCTGCTTTCTCCTCTTGTCGTTACCGGCCTGCTTCGCCGTGTATGCCGGTACTGGTCTGGAGATCGCCTTGGTCCAGGGGTGGTACACCGTGTCGATCTTCTTCGGGCACGGTCTGTAACCGTGATCGAAAGTGTGAAATTTGGTTGCTGTCGCAATGGCAACACCCTGGCAACACCAGGGTCATTTATGGATCTTTATTGCGATCTCTGCGACCTGTTCGTGCAGGTCAGCGGGTGTGGGGCGGGTGGGACTCGAACCCACGACCGACGGATTATGAGAGCCGCCCCCGTGATGTTGCGACGTGCCATTGACTGTTGCGCTGTGTTATTTCAGCTGGCCAGAGTGGGCCTGCTGTCTTGATCCATGTTGCTCTGTCCCGTCGCGGGTTGGCCTGGTCTGATCCGTTCGGCAGCACCATGGCAGCACCGGAGACGCTGATCATCATTGAAAGTCGTAACGGTAAGTAGCGGAAATACAGAAGTGATCTTTAAGGTCGGCCGTGTTCTCACTCGGTTCACGTGTACAAGCGGCACCGTTGGAAGCCGCGAACGTAGGGCATGCGGATCATGCTGTTGCTGCGGCCGTGGCCGCAGCAACGCCGGCACGGCTCGCTCGTCGTAGGTCAGGATCGCAGCGTGGCAAACTTGACGGGTGGAGCTTGGAGGACCGATCGATCGAGGATCCAGCGCTGAGCCGCCTCGGGACCGAAGCTTCCCTCGTGCTGCTGGCGATGAACATTGGGATTTCTTTATCTCCTATACAACAGAAGACCGCCAGTGGGCCGAGTGGATCGCGTGGCAGCTAGAGGATGCGGGATATGAAATCCTAGTCCAGGCATGGGATTTCGTCCCGGGCTCACATTGGACCCGTCGGATGGATGATGGCCTACGTCGGGCTGCTCGGACAATCGCACTTTTTTCGCGTGCATATCTCCGCTCAGTGTATGGCCAGCAGGAGTGGGAGGCGGCACTCCGCGATGATCCTCGTGGACTTGTGCGTAAGCTTGTGCCCATCAGGATTGAGAATTGTCACCGTCCCGGAATTCTTGGTGGTGTGGTATCTTTTGACCTTTTCGAACTTTCGCCAGAAGATGCCCGGGAACGGCTTCTCGGGCAGATCGCGATCGTTGTCAGGGGGCGCGCAAAACCAACCGCAGAACCCGCATTCCCTGGTACTCTCACCCTACCCGGCTCTTTGCCACCGGCGACCGAACCGGAATTTCCTGGGCTGCGCAGCACAAGTAATCTTCCTCCTAGCAGGAGATCGACCGGCGAAACCCGGGTCATCGCTGGGCGGTATAGGTTAGGAGAACCTCTCCGCAGGGAAGGGGGAAACATAGTCTGGAGAGGGGAAGACGAAAAGGTACAGCGTCCGGTGTCAATCAAGGAAATCCGCCTGCCGGTCGATCGTCGTAACCGCGACGTGGTGCTGGAACACCTGCTGCACGGGGTACGGGCCCACAATCGGGTTCACGATGGCGCAGTTGTTTCAGTCTTCGACTTCGCGGCGGAGGCCAATCGATACTGGATCATCTTTGAAATGATCGATGGAAATACTCTTGCGGACATCGTCCGCCTCGACGGCCCCTTGACACCAGCCGAGGTTGCTGCCATTGGACTAACGATTTCCGATGCATTGCATGCTATCCACTCCGCGGGGATCATCCATAGGAATTTAACACCGACATCAATCCTGGTTCAGAGAGACGGACGAGTCCGCTTGACTGATTTTGGAATCGCTTCCTCCGATTTATCGACCACCCTCACCGGAACAGGTGAGTTGCTAGGCACGCCCGGATATATTGCTCCAGAGAGAATTCGTGGATCTAGTGGCACACCTTCCAGCGATCTCTGGGAGTTAGCCGCTACCCTGTACTTTGCCGTCGAAGGTCAGCCGGCGTACGAGGGGGCAGAGACTTACGCCATCCTAACTGCTACCGTTGAAGCCCGACGACGGCTATTCTGCCGTGCGGGTCCTTTAGGTATGGTACTTTCTTCCATCTTGGATGCTTCGGCCGAAAACCGTTCGAGCCTTCAGGAGATTTCTCGCCATCTTGCTCTCATCGCGAAGTGAGATACCTGGTCTTCCGATATGGGGACTCGTGGATCGAGCTGATTTTTCGACCGCACGATCAAGTGGTGTTGACGCCCAAGATATCGAGAATTTTCTGCCGGAACGGTCGTGAGGGATGAAGGCCGGAACGAGACATGGGCAAGGGCTTCGAAGAGATGGCAGGCGCGTATTGGCCACTCTGGCCACGGAAGTCGAGTTGATCTGTGCTCGCCTGCTTGTCGTACGGCATTCGGGTTCGGTGCGTGGACGCGCTGTTGGAGGCCCCTGTTGAGGTTCGGTCCACTGGGGTAATCGCCGTCGCTTCCGGGGGCGGCCGGATCGGATCCGGGTGCCTCGACTGGGCTCGCGGCCGGCCCTCAGACTGTGTCGAGGATCCAGCGGTCGAGAAGTGCCCGGTAGTCGGGGGTGACCGGGCCGGCGGAATCGGCGTGAATCCGAGTGATGTTACCGCCGTCCGTGCGGGCGAGTTCCCGCTCCTCGGCGAGGAGAGCGGTGGGGTTACCGGCGGCGCGGGTGAGCAGCGCGCCGACCGTCGCTTTCACCGTGGCGGGCGGGAGCGTGGTGTGCCCTTGCATGAGGCTGCCGACGGTCGGCAGGTGACGGGCGAGCAGGACCGATTCCCGCGGTGGCAGCGGCGGCACCGTTTCGGCATGCACCCGGTACAGGCCGTCGGACGTCCGCCGGGCGGTGAGGAGGAGACGGGACAGGCCGTTGTGTGCGCCGGGAGAGTGTGGATGATCTGTTCCCAGTTCGGGTCACGCCATTGTCCGTGCTGGCCCAGCAGTCCGTCCACGGCGTCGATGACGACGAGAACGACATTGCGTTCCATAGTCATCATTTCTCGGCAGGATCCGGTAACGTCGATCGTGCGCCGACCGCGTGGTGAAATGGGAAAGTGAGCGAGTCTATGCTCACCATGTGTCGATTATTGCAAGCGCTGACGCTCGGTGCGCTTGTGCGTCGAGAGGCTGGACGGCCGACGCGGACCGAAGGTGCCACCCTGCGCCGAGAAGCAAGGTCCTCCGATATGTTAGAATTCCGCATGGATGGTCGATCGCTATGATCACACAGCCTGATGGCCATGGACTGGAAGCTACACAGTGAAGCGGGAGCGGGCAGCTGCTCTGCTGGACGAGATGCTTCGGAACCTCGACACTCACCGTGATCAATGGCCGGTGCTCTTGATTAGTCAGGTGTACGTGTTTGGGTCGTTCGCTCGAGGAGCACTTGAACCGCATGACATCGATCTAGTCATCGACCACGACACGACGTGGGACTGGGCGACGATGACCGTGCACCTGCAATCCCAGGGCAAGAACGCCTACTCTCTGTTCCGGACGCCGCTCTTTGGTCGACGGAGGGGTTTCCAGGTGGTCTACAACCCTGGACGGGATGGCTTACGAGACGTGCTGCTGTGGGAGCGAGGCGAACCGCTGACGAGCGCACTCGAGCGTCTCCATGGCATACAATCCGATCCAACGGCTGGACGTGCTCCACGTGAAGCGATGATCCCCGAGTTCGACGGGTTGGACCAGTGGATTCCGTTATTCGTCCGAGAACAACTCCTCGAGGCGATGTCGGTAGGAGCCATTCAGCTCGAACGCCTGACTCTCGATGACGCTATTGTAACCGATCGCGCCATCGACAAGTACTTATGTAATCGGTGGTCCGCTACCAGCCCGCTGCACCGAGCGGCGTCCGCCGTCATCGCCCACTGGAAAGCACGCGAGATCGATCCCTGGTCCACTCATCTCCACGGGGAAGACACTCGCGACGCCGACACCCCTTATTTCGCCGGCTTCAATCTCCGCTACCTGCCTGCCGCCCCCCGATGCTTGACAGAGCACGGCGGACTGGAGTGGCTGGAAGTTGTCCACCCCACCAGAAGCCTTCCCCTGCATTGTCTCAAGATCACTCCTGTCGATATGGCCGTGCTCACCCGACTGTCGTGGTAGTCCTCGATGGAGTGGGAGCCAGCTGCAGGGCGCATGAGTGTACCGCAACCTCGGTGGGCGGACTGGTTTGCATCGACCGTGGTCTGCATGGTTGGCCCTACCGATCGGCACGCATGACGACGCACCAGCCAGTTCCTCGGTGTCCTCAGCGACGCTCAGCTGTTCTCCACTCCGGAGGGCTCGGCGCGGAGGACGGGGAGGTTGTCCTACCCGACCGGACGTCGGCGGCGAGTGCCCGTGGCGAGGCCACCGGATCTGGATGTCGAATTTCAGTCCATGCGGTACGTCGTGCGTGGGGGATGACGACTGTGCGTGGCGGCCGTCATCGGATTGACGTGCGCCGGGCGTCGGCGTCGGCGTCGGTGGCTCGGTCGAGGGCGCTCGTGAACCGGTTCTGGACTGGCTGAATTGGCCCTTTCGGGCCTTCATCGAGATGATCGTTAGGGATTGCCGACCGGTGCTGTGTGGTGTGACGGGTCGAGGGTGTGGAGGAGGTTGCTGGTTTTGATGCGGTAGAGGCGGCCGATGCGGTGGACTTCGCAGGGGAAGTCGCCGCGGCGGGCCAGTTCGTAGGCGAGGGTCCGACCGAGGCCGAAGGCGCGGGCGGCGGTCATGAGGTCGACGACGGCGGGGAGCCGGCGGATCTCGTCGAGGGTGAGCGGTTGCATGGCGGGCTCCGTGGGTCGCGGGACAGCGGGTCAGAGTTCCGGGCCGACGGATGGTCGGGGGATCTCGGCGGCTGGTGCGGCTGGTGCGGCGGGGACGGATGCGGCGATGTCGAGGTCGGGACGGGTGAGCTGGTCGGGGGTGAGCGCGAGGCCGCGGCGGATGGCCCGGTCGGGGAAGCGGGCGGCGAGTGCGGCGGCGCGGCTGGGGTGGGGGTGGATCTGCCAGTCGGCGAAGCGTTCGAGGGCTTCGCGGGAGGTTTCGTTGAGGAGTTGGCGGGTGTGGACGGCGTCGAGCGCGCGGGGTTCGGTGCGCCAGACATGCCGGTCGAGGTCGGTGTCGGTGGGGGCGACCGCGTGTAATGCGGCGGCCAGCGTGGTGGTGTCGCCGGCGGCGAGGCGGGCGCGGACGGTGTCGTCGAGGGCGGTGGGCAGGTGGCGTTCGACGAGTTCGCGGTGGGTGCGTTCGTCCGGGGTGCCGATCAGCCAGTGGTTGCGGTCGCTGACGGCCTTGAGTGCGGCGTCGCTGAGATCGGCCGGGCCGGCCGGTGTGGGCAGGCGGTCGAGCAGGCTGCGGATATCGGCCAGGTGCAGGTGGGTGGGCCCGGTGCGGGCGAGTTCGGCGGCGGCGGCCGGGTGGGTGAGATCGAGCAGGCCCAGGGCGAGCAGCACGTTTTCCCGCCCAGGCGTGGCGGTGGTGACCCAGCGTCGTCCGTCGGCGGCGGCGTGGACGGTGGCGTCGAGGTGGTGGACGGCGTCGCGGATGCCGTACCAGCCGATCAGGTCGTCGCGGGTGGGTTGGATGGTGGCAATGGGGCCGTGGGTGGTGGCGGGCACGGTGAGCATGACCGGGGCGGGGATCCCGTTGGTGATGCCGTTGATGGTCATCCACAGGCGGGGCAGGTCCGGGGTGGCGATGGTGGCGGCCCAGCGCAGGTGGGCGCGGGCGAGGGCGGTTTCGGTGGCGCAGGGGAGGTTCGCGGCGTGTAGGGCGTTGAGGCTGGCTTTGCCGCGGGTGGCCTGCGGTCCACTCGGTGGGCGGGCGCGGGCGATCACGGTGCCGACGTCGCCGGCGAGGCTGGCGAACTCGTCGGGATCGAGGTGGTGGCGGGCCGCGGTCTCGTCGAGGACGGTGTGTTGCCGGCGGGGTGGCTGGTCGTGCACGGCGGGCGCGGCCTCTATCAGGGCTGTGATCAGCACCTGGATCGGGATGCCGACGGCTGGTGGAGCCGGTGGGGTCAGCTGGCGAAGGTCGGCGAGCGTGGCCACGCCCTGACGCCGGCGGTCGGTGACCGTTTCGGGGGTGTGTTCGGGCCACAGGGAGACCGGGCGGGGAGGAATGCCCTGGGTGCGATCGTGGCGAACGGTCGGGCCGCGGGAGGGTCGGCCCGGCCAGGGGGAGCGGGCACCGACGGCGTCGGGCTGGGCACGGTCGTCGCGGTGGGTGTCGAGGAACTCCCTGACGCGGCGGCTGAGGAGGGTGGCCGGGTCGGGGTGGGTTGGCCGGCTGTTCACGTGCCGTTTCCGCTGTCGGCGACACGGGTGCGGGCGAGGCGGGTGCGGGCGAGGCGGGTGCGGGCGAGGCGGCGGGCGCGCAGCAGCGCGGCGGCGGCGAGGTCGGTGGGGTCGGGGTCGCCGGGATGGTGGACCAGCAGCCAGCCGTCGAGGAGTTCACGGATCTCGAAGCAGCCGATGCTGGTGCGGATCGCGACGATGCCGGCGTGGGCTAGGCGGGCGACCCGGATGGTTGTGTCGGGGTGGCCGGCGGCCTGGCTGGTCATCGCGGCGAGCGCGAGTCGCAGGTGCGGGTCGGGCTGCTCGGGGAGCCGGTCGGGGATGTCGATGATGGTGGCGGTGTCCAGGACGGTGGTGTCCCAGGCGGGCAGGGGGTTGGTCATCACAGTCCCTCTGGGAACGGCGGTAAGGGTGGCGACGGTGCGGTCGGCGGGCCGGAAAGATCGGGATCGTCGAGGGTGGATGGCGGCGGTCCGGACGGGTGCCGGCCGGTTGTGTGACCGTGCGGGCTGACAGCTCCGGGTGGGATGTCGCCTGGCCGGTTCAGCGACCGTGGACCCGTCTCGGCCGCGGCGGGTTGTGGGCTGGTGAGGAGGTCGGGGAGCTGGTCGGGGATGTGCTGGGCGGCGAGCGCGGCGAGGGTGATGGGCGCTTCGTCGCCGGTCAGGGTGGAGAGGTGCGGGCGAAGCCGGCGGCGCAGGTCGCTGTCACGCAGCCGCATGGCGGCGGTGAGGTCGTCGGTGCGGACGTGGAGCCAGCCGTGATGGGGGTCGCCGATGGTGGCGGTGGCGCCGTGCCAGGTCGCGGTGACGGCGGCGGGTGCCTGGGCGGGTTCGACGGGCACCGGCCCGCCGCCGCCGGCGGATGGTGGTGTGGTGGCGGCGAGCTGGTGGGCGCGGGCGAGGAGGGTCTGCTGGGCGGTGGCGTAGGCGGTGTGCGCGTCGGGGTGGGGGCCGTGCAGGAGCAGGGCATCGGCTTCGATGGCGTGGATGTAGCCCCACCATTCGGCGACTTTCACCGCGGGTTCGGGTGCCTGCTGCCGCCGGTCGGGGGGCTGCCACGGGTTGCCCAGGGCGGGCGTCGGCGGGCGGGCGGCCGGTCCGAAGGCGGCGAAGCCGACCACGTCGCCGGGTTCGATCAGATGAGGGCGCAGGCCGCGGCCGTCGGGGCCGGGTTGCCAGTCGCCGCGGAGCCAGCCGGTCGGGGCGGTCGGGTCGCGCCAGAAGGTGCCGGCATGGACCTGCGAGCCGGCGGGGGCGGCGAGGGGGATGTCGAGGACGACGCCGGCGGGGTGCAGCCGGCAGACGGTCAGCCGGGGCGTCCGGGCCGGTGGTGGTGGTGGGGTGGTCACAGGTCGAGCTCGGTGGTCGGGGTCGGCCGGTTGAGGGCCGGGGTGTCGGGGTGGTGGAGCAGGTCGGGGGAATGGGCGCAGACCAGGGCGGCCAGCGTGATCGGGGATTCGTCGCCTTCGAGGAAGTAGCGGGGTCGGCGGTGCGCGGCGGCGACGGCGAGCGCCGGGGCGGGCCAGGTGCGGGCGGTGGTGAACAGGTCGGTGGGGATGTCGAGGATGCCGTGGCGGGGGTCGCGGATGCGGGTGATGCCGCCGTGCGGCTCGATCGCGACGGGGCTGTCGCCGGTCCGCGGCCCGTACGGCGGGGTTCGGTAGCCGGCGACGTCTCGGTCGAGGGCGGCGGGGTCGAGGACGGGATCCCGGGAGGTGGCCCGGCGTAGGGGATAGACCGCGATCGGCCCGGACAGTCCGACCGCGACGTTGGTGGACTCCCGGATGGTGGTGAGGATTTCCCCGTCGTGCAGCGGGATCCTGGCCCGGTCGCGGGCGTCCAGGAGGCTGTTCAGGTCGGGCCAGGCGGTGCCCGCGATCGGGATGACGTCGGTGGCGGGCAGCCGGGCCGGGGGCAGGTCGGGATCGTCGGGTTGGATCTCATAGACGGTGGCGTTGTCGGGATTGTTGGGGTTGTCGGCGCTGTCGGTGCGGAAGGCCCGCAGGATGGTGCCGGCGGTGAACGCGGGGTCGTCGATGGTGCGGATCCGGGCGCCGAAGCTGAGCACGGCGGGTCGGCTCGGGCGGGTCAGGCCGGTGTCGGCGGGGGCGAGGGTGGCTTGGACCCGGTGGGCGGGGCTGGCCATGACCCGGTCGGGATGGGCCTGCCAGGGGTGACCGGGGAGGGCTGCGAGGTCGGGCCGCCACAGGTAGTCGATGATCGCACCGTCGGGGGCGGTGACGGTGCCGGTGATGATCCCGGTGGTGGGTGCCTGCCCGTCGGCGGCGTCGATGGTGACGCGGCTGCCGGTCGGGTAGGGGGCGTCGGGTGGGTCGAGGGCCGCGGTCAGGGTCTCGCCGTGCTCGTCGAGGATGTCGCGCTGGCGGGGGGTGAGATCATCGTATTTGGCATGGATGGTGAGGTCGACGATGGCGCGCAGGGTGTCGTCGGTGCGGGGATCGCCGGTGATCGGCATGGTGATGTCGTCGGCGGCGATGACGATGCTCTGGTCGTGCCAGATGCGGTAGCCAAGCTGGTAGCGGGTCTGGTCGGCGACGCGGACCGGGACGGCGTCGACGATGTCGATCTGGAACCGGCCGTCGGTCCAGGTACGTGGCGGGGCGGCGGCGTGCAGGAGCCGGCCGTAGGTGTCGGCGCGTTCCCCGGCGAGGTCGACCCTGCTGGCCCGGGACGGGCGGAGCCCGACGGGCACGACCGGGTCGTCGGTGCTGGCCGCGGTCGGGTCGGGGTAGGGCTGGTGGGCGACGGCGAGTTCCCGCAGGATCTCGTGCGCGGCGGCGGGCAGCGCGAAGCCGAGTTTCTCCTCCAGCTGCCAGGCGGTGACGGCGTGGACGCGCAGCAGCGGGTTGGGCGCGGTGTTGGGATTGGTGGAGGTGTTGGTGGCGAACCAGTTGCCGGTGCGGGGGAATGCGTCCGCGGTGTAGATCCCGGTGGTCGGGTGGTGGGTGATGCGCCACCAACCGCCGTCGGTGATCAGTTTTACCGGGGATTCATCGGCCAGGTACATCGGTCACCTCGGTGCGGGCCGGTCCCGGGACGACAGACGGTCACGGGACGCAGGATGGTCATGGGACGAAGGACAGCGGGTCGCGACGCGGGCGGCCGCGCGGCGCCGCGGGCGGGCTTATGGCGGCAGAAAGGGTGGCTCCAGGCGGGCGCCGTCCGGCGTGGCCGTTGTCGGGATGTCGGGTCCAGCGCGCGGGCGGATTACAGGAGCGGCGGTGTCCGGATGCGGACCGGACCCGGTCGTGGACGGGAGAGCGACCGGCAGGGTGGACACCGTGCCGTCCGGGCCGGGGTGGACGGTGATGCACCGTCCACCGGTGGCGAGGTGCTCACCGGACTGGACCGGACTGTCGCCGTCGGTGAGCCGGGCGTGCAGCAGGTCGTCG
>NZ_CAUVXL010000123.1:0-5760 GCF_963555915.1 Protofrankia sp. Cas4 | reverse complement strand
CGTGACCAGGTCGTGTGGTGTGTCCGGAAACCGGACGTGGTAGGTGTGGCCGTCGGCGGTGGGGACGGCGCGGATCGTCTCGCCGGTGCGTAGGTCACCGTCGTCGGTGAGGTAGCTCACGGTCGTCCGGTACGGCAGCGGAAACCCTGGGTGGTCACCGTTCAGTCCGGGATCCGCGGGGAGCAGCGTGGCGGTGACCGCGTGGGCGGGGCTGACGATTCGGTTGCGCTGGTCGGTGTCGGTGTGCCAGGGGTGGCCGGGTAGGCGGGCGTGGTCGGGTCGCCAGCTGTAGGAACCGACCGTGCCGGCCCGGTCGGTGATCCGGTCGAGGACGGTGCCGGTGAGCAGGGCGCCCTCGGGCAGGCGCACCGCGACGCGGGTACCCGCCGGGTAGGGGGCGGGAATGGCGAGGGTGAGGCTGTGGAGTTCGTCGGCGTGCCGGGTGCGGAACGCCTGCTGGGCGCGGCTGAGCGCCATGGCCGGTTCCGGAGCCGGTTCCAGCAGCATCCCGACCAGGTGGCGCAGGGTGTCGTCGCCGCGGAGGTCGATGCCGGCGGGGACCTCGATGTCGTCGCCGGCGAAGACCACCCGATGGTTCTGGCACAGCCGGTAGACCAGCGTCTTCCGGTCCGGAATGGACTCTGCGCGGTTGGTGGTCGCGGGGCGCAGGGCGACGATGTCGATCCGGTAGTGGTCGGCGGGGTTTTTCAGGCTGTCCAGCACCCAGGAGTGCAGCACCCGGGAGCCGGCCAGTGCCCGCCGGTAGGTTTCCGTTGGCCGGCCGGGAATGTGTACCCGATGGGACGGGGTGGGCCGCCGGCTGTTGTCCGATTCCAGTGGTTTCAGTGGTTTCGGTACCCCGGTGGGGGTTCGTCCGGTGGTGGCGTCCGGTGGTGTGGGCAGGACGGCGTGACCGGACTGGATCGCGGTGTGGACGGTGTCGGGCAGGATCCAGCCGAGGCGGGCTTCCAGGTCCGGGCTGGACACGGTGACCACCATCGCGGTCGGAGTGTCGAACAGGGTGTCCATGGTCAGCGGTCCGGGTCGGTACACGGCCACGCACCAGCCGGTGTCCGGGTCGGCGCCGAGCTGCCAGCCGCCGTCGGTGGTCTCCAGCACCGCCGGTCCGCCGCGGTTACGCGCCGGTACCCATCCGCCGCGGGTGTCCGCGGGCGGGGCGGTCCACGGATCGGCATCGGGGCCTGCGGCGATGACCGGGCCGATGACCCGGCCGATGACCGGGGCGATGCGCGCGTCGAGGTGCGTGCCGATGTGCGCAGGGGTGCGCGGTGCGATGACCGCCGCGATGCCGTCCAGGCTCGGTGCGGCCGGCGCCAGCGCTGCGGGCGGGTCGTCGTGGCCGGGAACCGGCCGGGTCATCACCGTGCCCGCCGTGGCCGTCGGGACGGTGCGTGTTTCCACAGGGCCGACAGCCGCGGCCACCACCCGGACCGTGCAGGGTCAGCGTCAGTATCCGGGTCGGCATCGGTGTCGGCATCCGGGTCGGCGGGTGTGCCGGTCGCGAGGGCGTGCAGCGCCGGGTCCCGGAACCAGTACCGGCCGTGCAGATGGACGGGCGGCAGGGTGTGGTGGATGAGCAGCGCCTGACCGGGGGCGACCTGGCGCAGCAACGCCGAGGGCAGGAGCTCCAGGCGGGTCGGTGCGTCGGAGACCCCTCGCCGGCTGGCACCGACCGGGGCGAGGTCGGCAGACACCGACCGGGCGGAGATGTGTTCGCTACCGAGCAGGGCGGCGGCGTAGTCGAGGCTGGCGGTGTCCGACAGGCCGGAGAAGAAGATTTTGGTGACGGCGTTGGACAGGACGATGTCGGCGCGGGTGGTGTAGGCGGCGTCGATCTGGGCTTTGCTCTGGTAGACGAGCATCAGCTGGATGCCCATCCCGGCGCAGGTCGAGATCCGGCCGGGCAGGTTACGCATCGGCCAGTTCCCGGCCTCGTCGATGACGACGAGCAGCGGTGGGTCCAGGGGCTGGCCGGTGCGGGCGACCTGGGCGTAGACGTCGCGGATCAGATCGTCGAGGAGGCCACCGAGGACGGGGGCCAGCCGGTCGGCCTCGTCGAGGTCCGCGCAGAGAAACAGACTGTTCCCCCGGCCGGCCGGCCCGCCGGTGGAGTTCGTGTCGAGGAGCCAGACCAGATCGATCGCCGGGTGGGCGGCGGAGCGGGCCACGGCGGGTTCCTGCCAGGGGCGGACCATCTGGCGGGCCACCAGATACACCGAGGAGATTTGGCGCTGGTCGGTTTTCCACACCGCGGTGAAACTGTCGTGGACCTGACGGCCCTCGGCGGCGATGTCGGGGTCGGTGTGGGCGGCGAACGCCGCCAGCAGCCGGGTGACGGTGTCTTTGTCCATGGCCTGGATCCAGCCGACGACGCTGTCCATGCCCAGGCCGGTGCGGGCCGCGGTCCAGAACAGCGCGGCGAGGAGATCCTCGGCGGCGCTGACCCAGAAGCTCATGTCCCCGGAGGCGCCGGCGTTCCAGTCCGTGCTGTTCGCGATGGACCGGGCGGCCTGGCGGGCGCCGGCGAGGCGCTGGGCGTCACGCAGCGGGGACCAGGCCGCCGACGGTTCGCCGGTGATGCCGGTGGGGTCGAACACCCGCACATCACCGAGACGGCGGCGGCGGGTGAGGGTGGCGCCCATCAGGTCGGCTTTCACCGACAGGGCGATCAGCGGGCCGTCCCATTCCAGGATGGCGGGGATCGCGCACGCCGAGGTTTTCCCGCACTGCGACGGGCCGATGACGATGACCGCGCCGCGGCCGCCGCGGCGGCGCTCCGCCCGCCGGCGCAGCACCCGTGGCACGGCCCGGTCCAGGGGGCTGGTCGGGTTTTCGGTGGCCAGGAGTCGGTGGAGCGGGCCGGTCCGGACCGTGCCGAGGATCATCCGGCCGCGGGTCGGTGCGGATACCCACAGCGGTGTCAGGTCCCACAGCCGGGCGAAGTGGGCTTCGGGGTTCAGGCCCATCCGCCGGCGGCGGGCCACCCCGACCCCGCCGCGACCGGCCCACACCACCAGGACGGCGGCGAGCACGGCGAACGCGGCGAGTGGCAGGACGGTGGCGGTCCAGTAGCCGACCGGGCCGGGTAGGCCGGCGGCGATCGGGTCGGGCCAGGCGTGGCGCGGATCGGTGGGATGGACCAGCAGGGCGGGTAGGGCCGCGACGGTGGCGTGGGGGCCGGCCGGGACGGGCCGGTGGGCGCCGAAGAGCACCGCGGCGAGTTGGACACCGACCCATACCGCGGCGCTCAGTCCGCCCAGACACAGCCCGCCGGTGAGCAGCGCCGTTTCGGCGCCGGCCAGCGTCGGGCCGTCCCCGCCGTCGGTCATCGCCGGCCGCCGGCCTGCTCGGTGGCCCGGGCGGCGGTGGCTCGGTCGGTGGTCGGGTTACCGGCGGCCACGGTGGCGGCGAGCGCACGGGCCTCCCGGTCCCGGCGCCGCCAGACCCCTCGCACGGTGATGCCGGCCTCGGCGGCGATCTCCCCTGGGGAGAAGCCGGCCGCCAGGGCCGCGACGGTTCGCAGCATCGGGGCGGGGATCCCACCGGCCAGGCCGTCGGCGATCAGATCGAACAGTTCCCCGCCGGGATGTGACGGGTCGGCGGGGCGGCCGTCCAACCGGGCGGCCTGTTCGGGTGGGTCGGGGTAGGAGCAGGTCCGCCGGTGGATCATCGGGGTGTAGCCGTAGAGCTGGTATTCGGCGTCCCGGACCACATTCGCCGCGATTTTCACGGGGCGGCGGTCCACCGGGTAGGCGGCGATGACCAGCCAGGCCGAGGCCACGAGTTCCTCGACCGCATGGCGGAACGGCAGCGACGAGCGGGTCGCCCAGCGGGCTGCCCGGCCGGTCAACGCGGGCATCACCCGTTCCAGTACCACTCGGCCGGCCGCGTGGTCCCCACCCCGCGCATGGATGATCAGCGCGTGTAGGCGGGCGTCTGCGGTCGCGTTGGGGACCTGGCGGTCCCGGCCGCATGCCGCGAGCAGGACCGCGATCGAGCCGACATGCGGCGTGAGCGTCGGGTCCGCGGTCCAGCGACGCAGTCCGTCGTGGGCGTGGTCGCTGTGCGCCCAGCGGTCCCAGTCGGCCTGCCAGCGGCGTAGGACCTCCGTCCGTGGGTCGAACGCGACCGCGACCGCGACCGCGGCCGGGTCCGCGGCGTGGTCGGCGGGATGGGGATGCTCGGTGTACGTCATGGCAGGTAACGGTCCGTACCGGTATCACCGTCCCGGTCATCGCGCCGCACACCGTGCCACTCATCGCGGGAAACCCGCGCATCGTCGGACTCATCCGAGCGGCCATCCGCTCGCAGACGGCGGCCGCGCCGGGCGTCCGCGGTGGCATCCCGGCGGTCATCGCGGTTGTCAGCGCCGCAGTTCAGCAGCCCCGGCGGCCGATCCCGACGACGGCGAGCGCCGGCACGGGTGGGCCGGCCGAGCCCGTCGGTCAAGAAAACCGGCGGCGTCGGTTCCGGTGCACCGGGTCGGATTCACACAGCGGGGATGCAGGAACCATGCCCGCTGCGCACCGTGAGGGACACCGATGCCGAGAATCGACCGGGACGCCGTCCTGACCACCACCGACCTGGCCGCCCTGGCCACCGAAGTCTGCGGCGAACCCCGCGGCCGCGGGGCCGGCGCCCGCTGGCACTGCCCCAACCCGGACCACCCCGACAACCACCCCAGCATGGGCGTCTACCCCGGTGCCCGCGGATACCAGCGGTGGAAGTGCCACGCCTGCGGCGAGGGCGGCACCGCCATCGACCTGCTGATGATCTCTTCTGGGATGGGGGTCCGCGATGCCCTCGCCGACCTTGCCTGCCGGGTCGGCCTCGACCAGCCCGATTCCCCCACCCCCGTCCGGCGCCGGACCAGCCCGACCGCTCCGCCACCGCAGGAGCCCGCGCCGCCGCGGGACGCTGACCCCGCCATCGACGCCGTCGTGTCCGCGGCGGCGCGGCTGCTGTGGGAACCGATCGGGGCCGGTGCCCGCCGTTACCTACACGGCCGTGGCTTCACCGATCTTCTGCTTGCGGTCAACCGGATCGGTTTCGATCCCGGCCCCCGCCTGCTACCCCGCCCCGACGGCCTGCCCCACCGCGGTCCCGGCGTCGTGTTCCCCGTCCTCGACCCCGACAGCGGCCGCGCCGGCTACTACCAGCTGCGCTACCTCAACCCGGCCATGAACCGCCGCTACGACCAGCCCGTCCGTGGCCGCGCCCTCAACCCGACGGTCGCGTTCCTGTCCACCGTCGAGACACCCCGACCCGACGTCGCGGTCCTCTGCGAGGGTTTCCCCGACGCGCTCACCGTCGCCCACACGGGCCTGACCGCCGTCGCCGTCCTCGGTACCGCCCACGCCGGACCCGATGGCGCCCAGGCTCTCACCGGCCGCATCACCGCCCGGTTTCCCGACACGACCACGTTCCTCGTCTGTTTCGACGACGACACCGCCACCAGGCCCGGCAAGCTCCCGGCCGGGCAGAATGCCGCAGCCAGCCTCGCCGACCGGCTCGCCCACCGCGGTCACCTCGTGTTGACCGTCATGCCGCCGGTCGGGGTGAAGGATCTCAACGACTGGTGGCAGCACAACCCTGACGATCTCCACCGGACGCTGACCGCCACAGCCGATCACTTCACCGGATACCTCCCGCACACCGCTCTACCCGATCCGACATGGAAAAATCACCCTTGGGGAATGCAGGATGCGGCATTTAGCCCATAAGGCGTCGGTCACGCAG